>NZ_JANLVD010000106.1:0-8327 GCF_031363805.1 Flavobacterium sp.
AAAAGAGCTAAAGAATTGTTTCAAAAAGGAATTTCTGTAAATTGCAGTGATAATTTACAATTCTTCATCCAAAATAAAATAAATTTAATAGATTTTACAGATATTATTTTGGATAAGTTCGCTCAACTGGATGATACAGACATCATTGGGGCTTTAAAAATATGGCAAAATCATTCAGATTTTACATTGAGTTCACTGAGTAAAATGATTATTAATAGAGATTTATTAAAAATCAAAATGAGTGAAGAAAAGTATACAAGTGCCCAAGTTCAAGACTTAACTGAACAATTTTCAAAACATGAAAATTTTGCTTTACTCGAACCAAAATACTTCATATTCAAAGGTAAAATTAGAAATCAAGCCTATTCAAAAATTGCCGAACCAATAAGAATTCTTAAAAAAGATGGCTCTATTGAAGATGTAGCACTAATCTCGGATCAATTAAATTTAAGAGCTTTGTCTAAACAAGTTACCAAATATTTTATCTGTTTTCCAAAAGTACTGATCAAAAGTTAAGGTTTAGAACCAAATTTTTATATTTTTGTAACAATGAAATTTTGGGAGTGTTATTTTTGCAATAAACAAATTTAGTACTTTCAAAATTATTCAGATGAAATTGTATAAAACAAATGAAATTCACAGCTGAACAAATAGCCGGTATTTTGGAAGGAGAAATTGTAGGCAATCCAAATGCTGAAGTTTCTACGTTGTCAAAAATTGAGGAAGGAGCCCATGGTTCACTCACATTTTTGAGCAATCCAAAATATAATAATTTTATTTATACCACGGAAGCATCAGTAACTATTGTGAATAAATCATTTATTCCAGAAGGCAAAATTGCTACAACTTTGATAAAAGTCGATGATGCTTATGGTGCTTTTAGTAAAATATTAGAATTTTATAATCAAGCTAAAAACAATAAAGTAGGCATTGAAATACCGTGTGTGATTGCAGAATCGGTAAAATATGGCGAAAATTTTTATTTAGGAAGTTTTAGTTATATTGCAGAAAACGTAATAATTGGTAAAAATGTAAAAATCCATCCCAATTGTTTTATAGATAATAATGTAATAATTGGCGATGATACTACCATTTACGCAGGTGTAAAAATACATTCTGAAACACAAATTGGAAAATATTGCAACATTTATGCTGGAACTGTAATTGGAGCAGATGGTTTTGGATTTGCGCCAAATAGTGATGGAACTTTCAGTAAAATTCCTCAAATTGGAAATGTAATTATTGAAGATAATGTAGATATTGGAGCCTGTACTACAATTGACAGAGCCACTATGGGATCAACCATCATAAGAAAAGGGGTGAAGCTTGACAATCAAATTCAAATTGCTCATAATGTCGAAATTGGCGAAAATACAGTCATTGCGGCACAAACGGGTGTAGCAGGAACCACAAAAATTGGAAAAAACTGTATGATTGGAGGTCAAGTCGGAATAGCAGGGCATCTAACAATAGGCAATAATGTTCGAATTCAAGCCCAATCAGGTGTTGGAAAAAACATAAAAGACAACGAAATTTTACAAGGTAGTCCAGCCTTTGGTTATTCAGATTATAATAAATCGTATGTACATTTTAAAAATTTACCTAAAATAGTTTCAGAAATACAAGAATTAAAAAAAATAATTAAATAATCATGGTTAAACAGAAAACAATCCAGTCCGAAATTACACTTACAGGTGTAGGTTTGCATACTGGAGTTGAAGTTAAAATGACATTCAAACCAGCGCCTGTAAACAATGGTTTTACATTTGTAAGAGTCGATTTGGAAGGTAGCCCAATTGTAGAAGCCGATGCCAACTATGTAGTTAACACGCAAAGAGGCACTAATTTGGAAAAATTGGGTGTAAAAATACAAACCCCTGAGCATGTATTGGCGGCATTTGTAGGTTGCGATTTAGACAATATTATTATTGAACTTAACGCATCTGAACTACCAATTATGGACGGTTCTTCAAAATATTTTGTTCAAGCCATTGAAAAAGTGGGTATTCAAGATCAAGAAGCAGAAAGAAATGTTTATGTCGTTAAAGAAATTATTTCTTACACTGACGAAGCTTCTGGAAGTGAAATTATATTAATGCCTTCAGATGATTATCAAGTGACTACTATGGTCGATTTTGGAACCAAAGTGCTTGGAACTCAAAATGCAAGCATGAAAAATATTTCAGAATTTAAATCTGAAATTGCAAATTGTCGTACATTTAGTTTTTTGCATGAATTGGAGTCGCTTTTAGAAAATGGATTGATAAAAGGTGGCGATTTAAATAATGCCATAGTTTATGTTGACAAGGAAATTTCTCCAGAAACTATGGATAGATTGAAGAAAGCTTTCAATAAAGATAAAATATCAGTCACTTCAAATGGTGTTTTAGACAACCTCACTTTGCATTATCCAAATGAAGCTGCTAGACACAAACTGCTCGATGTTGTAGGAGATTTAGCCCTGATTGGTACAAGAATAAAAGGTAAAGTTATTGCCAATAAACCAGGTCATTTTGTAAATACGCAATTTGCGAAAAAAATGGCTAAAATTATTAAAATCGAGCAACGAAACTATGTTCCAACTCCCGATTTAAATGCTGAACCTTTGATGGATATTCATAAAATAATGAGTATTTTACCGCATCGTCCGCCATTTTTATTTATCGACAGAATATTGGAATTAACTGAAACGATGGTTTTGGGTATGAAAAATGTCACAATGAACGAAAGTTTTTTTGTTGGTCATTTTCCTGGAGCACCAGTTATGCCAGGTGTTATCATTGTAGAAGCTATGGCGCAGACAGGAGGAATACTGGTTCTAAGTACGGTTCCAGATCCAGAAAATTATTTGACATTTTTCATGAAAATTGACAATGTGAAATTCAAGCAAAAAGTGCTCCCAGGAGATACATTAATTTTTAAATGTGAATTAATTACGCCAATCAGAAGAGGAATTTGCCACATGCAAGCACATGCTTATGCAAATGGAAAATTAGTAGCTGAAGCAGAATTAATGGCACAAATAGCAAAAAAAGAATTATAAAATGAATCAACCACTAGCTTATGTGCATCCAGGTGCAAAAATCGCAAAAAACGTTGTTATTGAACCTTTTACAACAATTCATAACAATGTAATTATTGGCGATGGAACTTGGATAGGTTCAAATGTAACCATTATGGAAGGCGCAAGAATTGGAAAAAATTGCAATATTTTTCCGGGCGCAGTTATTTCTGCCGTTCCTCAAGATTTAAAATTTGGAGGTGAAGATTCACTTGCGGTAATTGGAGATAATGTTACTATTAGAGAGTGTGTTACCATAAATAGGGGTACAATAGCTTCTGGTCAAACTACCATTGGCGATAATTGTTTGATTATGGCCACGGCTCACATTGCACATGATTGTCATATCGGTGATAATGCTATCATTGTGAACGGTGTAGCACTTGCAGGACATGTAATTGTTGGGAAATTTGCTGTAATTGGTGGATTGGCAGCAATACATCAATTTATTCATATTGGAGACCATGCCATGATTTCAGGTGGTTCATTGGTTAGAAAAGATGTGCCGCCTTTTACCAAAGCAGCAAAAGAACCTTTATCATACGTTGGAATTAATTCCGTAGGTTTGCGAAGAAGGGGGTTTACCACAGAAAAAATAAGAGAAATACAAGAAATTTATAGAATTTTATATCAGAAAAATTATAATACATCGCAAGCGGTAGGAATCATAGAAGCCGAAATGGAAGCAACGCCTGAGCGTGACGAAATACTTGATTTCATTAGAAATTCATCAAGAGGAGTTATGAAAGGCTACACAGGAAATTACTAAATAAAAATAAATTAACAAATAAAATAAAATGGCATCTACATCAGATATTAGAAACGGATTATGCATAAAGTTCAATCACGATATATATAAAATAATAGAATTTCTTCACGTAAAACCTGGAAAAGGACCCGCTTTTGTACGTACAAAATTAAAAAGTTTGACCAATGGAAAAGTATTGGACAATACTTTTTCTGCAGGTCATAAAATTGAAGAAGTTCGTGTCGAAACGCATACTTACCAATATTTGTATTCAGAAGGAGATCAGTTTCATTTTATGAACAATGATTCTTTCGAACAAATTACTTTGGATAAAAAAATTCTGGATGCACCAGATTTATTAAAAGAAGGAACCAATGTAATGGTACAAGTTAATACTGAAACAGATTTACCGCTTTCTGTAGATATGCCAGCATCCATAGTACTTGAAGTAACTTATGCTGAACCAGGGGTGAAAGGAAATACTGCTACAAACGCTACAAAATCTGCTACGGTAGAAACTGGAGCTTCGGTAAACGTGCCTTTATTTATAAATGAAGGCGATAAAATAAAAATTGATACCGCATCAGGTTCATATATGGAACGTGTAAAATAAATATCAATTAGAAAATGAGATGATTATCAATTTGATAATCATCTCATTTTCTAATTGACACATTATCTCATTGAATTATGAAATTTCCTCAAATACAAACTCTTAAAGAAATTGCTAATATTATCGACTGCAAATATGTAGGCGATGATAATTTTGCAGTTTTGGGTATGAATGAAATTCACGTGGTAGAATTTGGAGATATTGTTTTTGTTGATCATCCGAAATATTATGATAAAGCATTGCAATCGGCAGCAACCATCATTTTAATTAATAAAAATGTCGATTGCCCAGATGGCAAAGCTTTATTAATTTCTGATGATCCTTTTCGGGATTTTAATAAGTTAACCCATTATTTCAGACCATTTCAAGTCTCAAATAATGCCATTTCCGCTTCCGCTAAAATTGGACATGGAACTATTATTCAGCCTAATTGTTTTGTCGGAAACAATGTAATTATTGGAAATAATTGTTTGATTAATTCCAATGTTTCTATTTACGATAATACTATTATTGGTAATAATGTCATTATTCACGCTGGAACAATTTTGGGTGCGGATGCATTTTATTACAAAAAACGACCAGATGGTTATGATCAATTAATTTCTGGTGGTAGGGTTATTATTGAAAATAATGTTGGAATAGGAGCACTGTGTACAATAGATAAAGGTGTGACTGGCGATACCACCATTGGTGAAGGTACCAAAATTGACAATCAGGTGCATGTTGGTCACGATACTATAATTGGTAAAAAATGTTTAATTGCTTCTCAAACTGGTATTGCAGGTTGTGTTATTATCGAAGATGAAGTTACACTTTGGGGGCAAGTTGGCACCACAAGTGGCATCACAATTGGTTCCAAAGCAATTGTGATGGGGCAAACTGGAGTAACCAAATCTATTCAAGGAGGCAAAAGTTATTTTGGCACTCCTGTTCAAGAATCAAGAGAAAAACTCAAGCAATTGGCAAATATTAAGCGAATCCCCGAAATCTTAAATAAACTCAAGTAACAATGAATGCAAAAGAAGTAGCTAAAAATTTCTATCAATCTGATGCGCTACGCAACAGCGAATTAATGGACACATTTATACATCCAGACATAACTCTTGAGTGGAATAGTAGTAAAGGTTTTTTACTATTGAACAGAAAAGAATTATTAAAACTTGGTGACGAATTAAAAAAAGCCTACCATTCATCTAGAGTAGAAATAAATCATTTGCTAGCAGATGAAAATATTGTCACTGTTCGATACACACACCATATCAAAACTATAGAAAATCCTGGGGAAGAGATGGTTTTAGCACATTTTATTGTGATCTGGGAACTAAAGGATGATAAGCTCTATCGCGGATATCAAATGAGTCAATTGTCATAATTGTCAATTTATTAAAAAGCTTTAAAAAACTAATTAGTAATGGCTAATTACTAATTACTATTTCATACTTTTGCATCACAAATCAAAAAAATAATAAAAAATATATCTCATGAGTGTTTTAGTTAATAAAGATTCAAAAATAATAGTACAAGGTTTTACAGGAAGTGAAGGTACATTTCACGCATCGCAAATGATTGAATATGGCACAAACGTTGTTGGAGGTGTAACTCCAGGAAAAGGTGGAACCACTCATTTGGATCGTCCAGTTTTTAATACTGTAAAAGATGCTGTTGAAAAAGCAGGAGCAGATACTACCATTATTTTTGTTCCGCCAGCTTTTGCTGCAGATGCTATTATGGAAGCAGCCGATGCTGGAATTAAAGTAATTATTGCTATTACCGAAGGTATTCCTGTAGCCGATATGATTAAAGCCAATAATTACATTAAAGGAAAAAATTGTCGATTAATAGGACCAAACTGTCCAGGAATTATAACACCAGGTGAAGCAAAAGTCGGTATTATGCCAGGTTTTGTTTTCAAAAAAGGAAATGTTGGTATTGTTTCAAAATCAGGAACTTTAACTTACGAAGCTGCGGATCAAGTTGTAAAACAAGGTCTTGGAATTACTACAGCAATTGGTATTGGTGGAGATCCAATTATTGGAACTACTACAAAAGAAGCTGTAGAATTATTAATGAATGATCCAGAAACGCATTGTATCGTTATGATTGGTGAAATTGGTGGTCAACTTGAAGCAGATGCTGCCAAATGGGTTCGTGCAGATGGTAACCGTAAACCAGTTGTTGGCTTTATAGCGGGTGTAACTGCTCCAAAAGGTAGAACAATGGGACATGCAGGTGCAATTGTTGGTGGTGAAGATGATACCGCTGAAGCTAAAAAACGTATTTTGCGTGAAAACGGAATTCATGTGGTAGATTCGCCAGCAGAAATTGGTAAAAAAGTAAAAGAAGTATTGGGATAAATTCCAAAGTACAAATAATAAATTCCAAAGCTCCGCATTTGTGGAGCTTTTTTTATAATGATTTTTAGATTTTTTAAATCGAAAAATCTAATACTCGAAAAATCTAATAATCATAAAGATGTACAAAGAATTAAAAAAGTTTAAAGTAAGCAATAGTTTTACTTTTACAACAGAAAATAGTTTAGAAGAAGTTTGCAACGCAACCGAAACTGGAAGTGGTGTTTTTCTGGTTTACGAAGTAAAAGGTGAAGATAAAAAACTAATTATGGTGGGCTCTACAGGTACAATCCAAAACGATGGTTCATTAAAAAGCAAAGGTGGCGGATTGTATGATAAAATTGTAAACGGACATCAGTTTGCTAAAACTGGGCGTAAATATTCTTGGCCAGCACAAATGAAAAAAGAAAACATTGATAGATTGGAAGTCTATTGGTATGAAACTTTCAATGAAAAGAATAAATCAATTCCAACATTTGTTGAAGGACAAGCTTTGCAAAATTTTCTTGACGAAAATAATTGTTTGCCAAGATGGAATGTGGCTTTTTAAATCCAACAAAAATCTCAAATTAAAGCGTTACATTTTGTAGCGCTTTTTTTTATTAAACAATCAATTATTCTATATTTGTAAATAAAACTATAAAATTGAACCTGTATGAAATTACTCGAAGGAAAAACAGCTATAATTACTGGTGCAAGCCGCGGGATTGGAAAAGGAATAGCTGAAGTTTTTGCACAGCATGGCGCCAATGTTGCTTTTACCTATAGCTCGTCTGTAGAATCTGCTCAAGCATTGGAAAGCCAGTTGAATGCACTTGGTGTGAAAGCAAAAGGATACCAATCTGATGCTTCCAATTTTAATGAAGCACAAACCTTTGTTGATGCAGTTTTGGCTGAGTTTGGAACTGTAAACATTCTTATAAATAATGCAGGAATTACCAAAGACAATTTGCTGATGCGTATGTCTGAAGAAGATTTTGACAAAGTAATTAATGTCAATTTAAAATCTGTTTTCAATATGACAAAAGCCATTCAAAAAACATTTTTGAAACAACGTTCGGGTTCTATAATTAATATGAGTTCTGTTGTTGGTGTAAAAGGAAATGCTGGACAAACCAATTATGCTGCTTCAAAAGCTGGAGTCATTGGTTTTACAAAATCGGTGGCTTTGGAGTTGGGTTCTAGAAATATTCGTTGCAATGCTATTGCTCCTGGATTTATTGAAACCGAAATGACTGCAAAACTCAACGAAGATGTGGTACAAGGCTGGAGAGATTCTATTCCATTGCGACGCGGCGGAACTTGTGAAGATGTAGCCAATGTTTGTGTTTTCTTAGCTTCGGAAATGAGTGCTTACGTAACTGGACAAGTTTTAAATGTTGATGGCGGAATGCTGACTTAATATATTATGAAAACTAAACCACTATGGACTGGAAGTCCATAGATTTGGTTTTGCAGACTGAAAGTCTGCAAGGTGCGTTAGTCCTCGATTATGAAATTTCCATTATCGTTTGCGTTCGGATTTCTGTGATGCTCCAAATATTGATTTACCAT
>NZ_JANLVD010000203.1:0-2656 GCF_031363805.1 Flavobacterium sp.
ATATAACCTAAATTAATAGATGTTGAAGCACCTATGTTTTTACCATAATCAATTTTATAACCAAAAATTCCCACTATTCTGTTTGGTGTATTATTATTTGATAATGATAATTTTAAATCATTGTTTCCATTCACAGATCTAGCATTTGTCCATGAACCAGCAGCAATAGAACCAGCTGATAATAAATCATAAGCGTCTGAACGGGTATAGGCAATAGAACCCCATAATCCATTTTTAAAAGGATATTCTAGTTTAAAGGTTGTTGAATAAAAATAACCTTGATTTGAATTTGATAGTACAATACCATTTGAAACATTATTATTTATTCTTGTTCCATTATCTGTACCAGCAAAATAAGGTCTGTTGTCACCACTTAATGAGCCATTTAAAGTTCCGGTTGGCGCAGCTAAATTGGCATTATAATAAAATACTTCATTTATATTTTTACTAAAAATACTTTCTATAGTACCTACAAAACCAAATGGTAATTTTTGATCAACTGCGATTGTAGTTTTCCAAGTTTGTGGAAATTTATAATCTCTGGCATTGAAGGCCAAATCAAAAGTTGAAGGTAAAGCAGCTACTTTAGGACCTAATTGAGAAACGTTTGTAGTGAAACCGAATGGTTGATTACCTCCTGTTCCATTTACAATATCGTCACCACTTGCATCAATAAACCCTGTTAAAACTCCATTATTTCCAATAGCGTTTGATATAAATACAAAGGGTGGTCTTCCTGAGAAAATCCCAGTTCCGCCTCTCACTTGTGTTGTATTATTCCCATTAACATCCAAATTAAATCCTACTCTTGGTTCAAAAAGATATTGTGCCTTTGGCATATCTCCTGTATTAAATTTTTCACCATTGGCAAAAGTCAATCCTGTAACTGTTTTATTTTCAATCGCTGTATCTGAAAAAGACACTCTTGTAGCTCTGAGTCCAATTGTTAATCTAAAAGTTTCATCAACTTTAATAGCATCTTGTACATAAACATCTAATTTATTAGACTTTGTAACTTGAAGAGGCTCAGCACCACCTGGTAATGCAGAATATCTATATTGAAATCTAGCAATTTTTGTTGGATCAGCAGCAGAGATTGCTCCTGCAGCTAAACCATTAGTTAAACTCTCAAAATCAGCTAATGAGTTGAAAACATATACACCATTTGATCCAGGAAAAAATGAATTATTTGAAATAAAATGTTCAAAATTTGCCCCAAATAAAAGTGAATGATTACCAAGATTCCATGTCAAATTATTTGTAAAGTGTAGTGTTGAATAATCCAATTTATTCCCCTGAGTAAAAGGATCTAATCCTGCAGCTATATAACCTGTAGCTCCATTTTTAATATCTATTGTTGGAAAAAGACCACCACCTTGCAAAGCTCTATCTTCATTTTGGTAATCATAACCTGCAATAAAATTATTATTCCATTTGTCGGATATTTTGCTATCCAATTCTAAAACGATAGATCTGGTGTTATCTTTTATAACATAGCCGCTATTTTTATAAGATATTGAGTTTGGATTTGTTCTTCTATTTCCAAAACCCAAGGAATTTGAATTTGATGTTAGCTCATCTGAAGATGAATTGTGGAATACGAAACGCGTTGTTAATTTATGATTGTCATTTATATTCCAATCTAGTCTAGTTAAGAATTTTTTCGATTCTCTTTTTGCATCAAATCCTTCATAAGGACCTGTCTCATATCCTAATCTGCTTAAAATTGATGATACTTTGATTAAATCTTCAACAGTTGGATCAGAAACTTGCGCTCCTCTATTTAGAGAGTTTGAAGCTGTCCAAGTTGTTGCTGGACTAGTATTATCAATGGTTTCAAAATTACCAAAGAAAAATAATTTATCTTTAATTATTGGCGCTCCTATTCTAACACCATATATTTTTTCATCAAATGTACCTGGAGTGATTATTGTCTTTCCAGCTTTTGTTCCAACAAAATCTTTTTTGTTATTTCTAAAGGAATGATAAACCGAACCTTCTATTTCATTAGTTCCAGAACGTGTTACAGCATTAATGCCCGATCCTGTAAAACCTGACTGACGTACATCAAAAGGAGCGATATTTACTTGCAATTGCTCAATAGCGTCTAATGATATTGCTGTAGAACCTGTTCTACCCCCAGCTTGCGCATCTGAACCTAGTCCAAAACCATTATTGAAAACAGATCCGTCAATAGTAAAGTTGTTTAAACGAGAATCCTGACCTCCGAAAGAACCATTGGCTCCAGCATTTGCATTGTATTTTGTAATGGCAGTAATAGAACGTGCTCCTGTTACAGGAACAGCATTAATCTCTCTAGTTGAAAATTGTTGTGAAGCACCAGTTCTTCCTTTAGAGAATACACTATTTGACTGCTTCACTGCAACCACACTTACTTCTTGTAAAGCAGTCATCTCATCCTGAAGTACCACATTTACAGTGACATTACTTCCTAAATTGGCATTAATATCTGTAACTTGACCAGTTTTAAAACCCATAAATGTTACGGTAACCAAATAAGGCCCTCCTGGTCTGATGGATGGAATTGAATATCCACCAGTAAAATCTGCGCTGGCAAAATATTTTGTACCTGTTGGTTCATGTTTGACCTCAACAGTAGCGCCTGGCAACGATTCCCCTTTGCTTGATTTTACAG
>NZ_JANLVD010000116.1:0-5628 GCF_031363805.1 Flavobacterium sp.
ATCACAAAATGAAAGGTATATATCTTCAAAATTATCTTGATGAGTTCTGCTACAAACTTAATAGAAGATACTTCGGAGAGTATTTATTTGATAGAATTACTATTGCATTAGTAACTTGTGGTAAATAAACCGAGATACAAACTATACTATCTCAAAACAATCAATACCACTTTCTTTTTTTGAAATAAATGGACATTCCTAGAATCAAAACAAACATAGCAACTAGAATAATAAAATAGCCATATTTCCAGTGGAGTTCTGGCATATTGTCAAAATTCATTCCATAAACACCGACTATAAAGGTAAGTGGCATAAAAAAAACGGAAACTACAGTCAAAGTTTTCATTACTTCGTTCATTTTATGATTTTGTGCAGAAAAGAAAAAATTGGAAGCACTATCAAGCGTAGTCATATCGTATTCGATTTGTTCTAAAAGTTCAAAACATTTTTGGTGTAACCGATCAAAAAAACTGTAATTTTCTTTTTCAATAGCATTAAAAACATTATCTTCTTTCATTGATTTTATAGAATACAATGAATCTCGCAAAGGTATTATGGATCGTTTCAAAAAGTTGAAATTGTCTCGGTGTTTTTCAATCTGTTCAAGTGTGGTTGGGCTAGCATTTGTTTTGGATAAGTTAATCAAACATTCCACTTTGTCTTCTTCATTTTCAATAGTGATGTAAAAGTTTTCCATGATGGCATCCAATAAAAGATACAACAAATAGTCTGCATTTTTGGCACGCACTATGCCCGAATGTGTACGCAAGCGTTCGCGAATGTGCGTAAAAAAGTCACTCTTTTTTTCTTGAAAAGATACCAGAATCCCGTTTTTTAAAATAAAACTGATTTGTTCAACATGAATATTATCAGAATTTTCTATGGGTAGCAATGATTTTATATTGAAGAATAAAATATCATGGTACTCATCTATCTTAGTTCTTTTGGTGGTATTCAAAATATCGCTTAGCATAAAATTATCTATGGTCAGATATTCTCCAATGTCTTTTATTACATTGGTATTATTGAGACCATGCACATTAAGCCAATTAATTTTAGTAAAATCAATTTCAGATTTAAACTCCTTTAAATGAGAATGTTGACTTTCTTTAAGGTAATGGTTGTCATAAACAAAAAGCTGCAATTCTGTTTTACTATTTTTGTGTATTCCAGTATATTCCAAATAAACGGGTTGCACTTTTTTGCCTACCTTGTATTTTATTTTTCGCAAAATTTTTAATTTTTGATTTTATCTCGGTTCATTTGTTTAAGCCAAAACTTATTTTAGGTGCAAATATTATTTTTCAATAATTTTAACTGCTATGCGTCTGTTTTCGGCTCGACCGGTTTCTGTATCATTTGACGATATAGAAAATTGATCACCAAAACCCTCAGCGGTTAGTCTGCTGGCTTGAACTCCCAATACGATTAGCGCACTTCTTAATGATTGTGCTCTGGCTTCAGACAGCAACAGATTGCTTTGTTTATCGCCAAGATTATCGGTGTAGCAACCAATTTTAATTTTAACTTTGGGAAATGAATTCATGATTTGAGCCAAGTTTTTAATTTGCTCTTCAGAATCTATTTTAAATTTTGTATCTCTTGCTTCAAAATACATATTGTCAAAATTTAGCCACCAATTTGATTCGTCCAATGAGTTTGAATTGTTTAAAACCATATCCAACAAACCTTTTTCAAATCCTTTTTCTGGAACGTGCAAAATGGCATCGTTGGGCAAAGTAAAATCAATAAAATCACCAAGTTGGGTTATGTCTACCGCAGTAATAATTTGGGGTTGTGTTTCAACTTTGACAATAGGCATTGCTTTTTTGGGTGCCTCGGTTATGACTTGACTTTCTCTGGACGAAGCCACAAAGAAAAACAATATGCCAAAAACAGCAATTATTGATATTATAATGAGTAAGATGCTATTTTTTTCGAAAAAAGATTTGGATTCTGTGGTAGCATTTTTGGAGTTGGCTACAGGTTTTATAGTACTATCGTTCGGCTTTTTAACCATTTCTTTTTTGGTTTCCACTTTCAAAAATTCGTGGGTTTCCAATGTTTCAAAATTGTCCAAATTTATTTCCTTTTTTTCAATAATAGGAACTGGAGTTTCTTGAATGTTTATAATTTCCGATTTTGAAATCTGCTTTTTAGAGATATGAGCCAGTATTAATACGGCACTCATTATTAAAATTTGATTGGCAGAATCGACTTTAATAAAAGATTCTGAAGCCATTTCTGTGGAAACAGTATTTGAATTTTTATCGAAAATAGTATCCAATAATGTGATTCCTAATTTTTTTATAGGTTCATTTTCGACCAATACTTCCGATAGGTTGTTTAAAATGTTATCTGATTTACTTGAGATTTGATCTACTAGCTCGTAAACTTTATTCAACAAATCACTGTCAGCGGATTGGTTTGTTATTTGTTTTAAAATGGAGGGAATAGCAATATGAGATGCTTTGGAAATTCCGTTTTCAAATTCATTTAAAATTTTGCTTGAAGCATAAGTTACCTCGTGTGTAATATGGCTTTCAATTGCGTTTGATAAAATTACTGACATTTTAAATTATATATTTAATAGGGAACAATAAAATAAACTATGGGGATTTATACCATCATTTCAAAAAAAATGATTTAAAACACAAACTTAATAAAATAAGATTAAAGTTTTACATTTTCCATTTACAATGTCATCAAATTGAATTAGAATCGTTTAATTTATTAAAATGTTAAACCACATAGGCTCATAGAAAAAAATAATATTATGAAGTCGCTTTGCTTATCAGAGACTACATAGCAACATCTGGTTAAAAAACTTATTATTATTAGGAGTTTGGGTTTTCATTGCCTTATTTTATTAAATTTGAAACATGGGAACAATAATCATTAATATTAAAGAATTATTACAAACTAGAACATCTGCTATTGCAAAAGTAAGTGGTAAATTGATGGACATATTGCCCAAAATTGAAAATGCCTATTTGCTTATGGAAAATGGTTTAATTTCAGATTTTGGAGCCATGGACAATTGTCCTGCTACAGAAAACCATTTGATTATTGATGCTAGAGGAAAAATAGTTTTGCCCGCTTGGTGCGACAGCCACACACATATTGTATACGCAGGAAACAGAGAAACCGAATTTGTAGACCGAATTGCGGGGCTTACGTATGAAGAAATTGCACAGCGTGGTGGTGGTATTTTAAATTCTGCCATCCAGTTGAATGAAATGTCAGAAGGTGAGCTTTACGAACAATCTAAAATTAGATTGGAAGAAGTCATAAAATTGGGTACTGGGGCGGTCGAGATAAAATCGGGCTACGGACTTACCGTGGAAGGCGAGCTTAAAATGTTGCGAGTAATAAAACGGTTGAAAGAAAATTATCCTGTTACTATAAAGTCCACTTTTTTGGGTGCGCATAGTTTTCCGACTGCTTACAAAGAAAATCATACTGCTTATATTGATTTGATTGTTCATGATATGTTGCCCGCTATTGCGAAAGAAAATTTAGCAGATTTTGTAGATGTTTTTCTAGAAACCAATTATTTCTCGGTTCTTGAAACAGAGCGTATTTTGAGGGAAGCCAAAAAGTATGGTTTGGTTCCAAAAATACATGTCAATCAGTTTACTGCTATTGGCGGTATTGCGAAATGTGTAGCAATGGAAGCGCTATCTGTTGACCATTTAGAAATTGTGACCGATGCTGATATTTTGGCCTTAAAAAATGGAAATACTATGCCTGTGGCATTGCCTAGTTGTTCGTTTTTTATAGACATCCCGTATACGCCAGCACGGAGCATTATCGATGCTGGTTTGCCATTGGCTTTAGCCTCAGATTTTAATCCAGGTACATCGCCTTCGGGAAATATGAATTTTGTGGTATCGTTGGCTTGTATTAAAATGAAAATGACACCCAACGAAGCTATAAATGCAGCTACTATAAATGGGGCGTATGCTATGGGTATCGAAAAAACACATGGCAGTATTACGGTGGGGAAAGTAGCTAATTTGATTGTGACTAAGCCATTGAATAGTTATTATCAAATACCGTATTCTTTTGGGAGTGATGTAATTGATATGGTGATTGTTGCGGGAGAAGTTATGGGGTAAGCAATGGTTTTTTTGTTGGGCTGTTTGTTGCTTGTGTTTCAATAGTGGTGCTTTGTATGCATATTCATTTGTTTCTGTGTAGCATAAATAAACTTCTTTGATGTAGATATTAACTTCTTTAGAGCATATATTAACTTCTTTCGAGCATATATTAACTTCTTTTGAGCATATATTAACTTCTTTCGAGCATATATTAACTTCTGTGTAGTGGATTTTAACTTCTGTGTAGTGGATTTTAACTTCTTTGCTGTAGATGTTAACTTCTTTCGAGCATGTATTCACTTCTTTCGAGCATATATTAACTTCTTTGATGCATATATTAATTTCTGTGTAGCAGATTTTAACTTCTGTATAGTGAATGAATTGATGTTCAACGCTGTTTAATTTTCGATAGGGTTGTCATTTATTTTTTTGCCACAGATTTAACAGATTTAGCTGATTTTCACGGATTTTTCAACCATGTAGGAAATATGAGTTTATTTGAGTGATGATTTTATTAATGATTGTTATAATTTAAAAATCCTAACAGATTTTTGTTTTCTGTTAGGATTATAATTGTTTTGCCATTGTCTTATTGGTTTTAATGGCTGGATTGATTGTGTATAGATTATTGTTTGGTAGTTGCTTTTGCGACAGCTTTTTTGGTGAAATTTAATGTTTTAGACACTTTTGCGAAGCTAAATTGTTGTTGTATTGCTGGATTGTCTTTGTAAAATTTTGTTGAAATTCTGCAAATACTGATGGTATCGTCGTAGATGTCATTGAATACGTTGATGGCTTCTGTTGTCATTTCGGTTCGGGTGAATTTTGAGCCTTCTTGTTTTACATTTGCTTTGGTAAGATTGTCTGCATAGCCTACAATTTTGTCTAGAGTTGTAACAGCGGTACCAGCAGCTACAATTTGTGCTTTGAGTTCGCTGGTTAGGTTTTTTTTGAATTGATACAGTAGGTTTATTAATGCTTCTTGGTCACTTTTTTGAGCATTTGCCAAATAATTGGTGAAACCCAGCTGGTTTAATATTTCAGTTTGAAGGGGTTTATTTTTTTTAAAATCTTCTGAGATTTGAGTTTTTGCTTCTACCAAATCATTTAAAGCTATTGCTTGAATTTCTATAACTTTTTTTGTTGCTTCGCGAAGTTGTTTTGCATTATCGAGACCGAGATAGTTTTGAATTGCATTGTCGATATTGGTCAAAATGTTTTCGAAAAAAGGATCTGCCCATGTGGCTCTTTTTTCTTGTAGCAATCTTTTATTTGCTATTGCAGATTCTAAAATTGTTGATGCTGAAACTAGCATATCGACGTCTTTGACAGTGTACTTTCTTGTTACTTTGTCCATAGTAAATGAATGTTTTAAATTAATTATTGTCAAACATATTGTTATTTTTAGAAATAAAATGCAAAGTATTTGTTAAAATATTTAATGGCGCAATAAAATTTAATTGTTTGGAATATTCTTATATAATTGTGTTAAAAATAATTGATATAATATGTAACTTGGCGGTTT
>NZ_JANLVD010000118.1:0-9699 GCF_031363805.1 Flavobacterium sp.
ATCACAAAATGAAAGGTATATATCTTCAAAATTATCTTGATGAGTTCTGCTACAAACTTAATAGAAGATACTTCGGAGAGTATTTATTTGATAGAATTACTATTGCATTAGTAACTTGTGGTAAATAAACCGAGATACAAAAAATATTAATGTCTTATATTAAAGTGATATTGATAAATGTTCAAAAAAATATCTATAAAATTTTTAAAAAATATTTGTAAAGTTAAATTTATTGTTAGTTTTACGATTCGTTAACAAAATTATAATTTAAGATTAAAAAAATGAATGTAAAGAATAGATTAACACTGATGAGTTTTCTCCAATTTTTTATTTGGGGTGCTTGGTTAATTACTGTTGGAAACTATTGGTTTGCAACAAAACAATGGAGTGGAGCTCAATTTGGAGCAATATTTTCAACATTGGGTTTGTCATCTATCATAATGCCCGCATTAACAGGGATTATTGCCGATAGATTTCTAAATGCAGAGAAATTATACGGAATTCTTCATATATTGGGTGGATTAGCCATCGCCTATTTGCCACAAGTCGACAATCCAACGAGTTTTTATTGGGTTATTTTTGCTGCCATGATGTGTTATATGCCTACGATATCGTTATCGAATTCAGTAGCATACAATATTCTAAAAAATAACAATTACGATGTTATAAAAGTATTTCCACCAATTAGAGTTTGGGGAACAGTAGGTTTCATAGCTGCAATGTGGCTGACAAATCTATCTGGTAATAAAGCTTCGGCAAATATGTTTTATATTTCTGCTTTTGCAGCAGTTGCTCTGGGAATTTACTCATTCACTTTGCCAAAATGTCCTCCACAAAAATTAATTGATGAAAATGCTTCGCTAGTTAAAAAATTGGGGTTAGATGCTTTTAAATTATTTGGGACATGTAAAATGGCACTTTTTTTTATATTTTCAATGTTTTTAGGTGGAGCACTGCAATTAACAAATATGTATGGTGATACTTATTTATCAGAATTTGCAAATGTGCCTAAATATGCCGATTCATTTGTAGTAAAATATTCTACCATTATAATGTCTATTTCTCAAGTTTCTGAAACACTGTTTATTTTGGCTATTCCTTTTTTCTTAAAAAGATTTGGAATTAAACAAGTAATGCTTATTTCCATGCTGGCGTGGGTTTTGCGTTTTGGATTATTTGCTTATGGCGATCCAGTTGGTGGATTATGGATGATCGTAATGTCTTGTATAGTTTACGGAATGGCATTCGACTTTTTTAATATTTCCGGCTCATTATTTATAGAAACTTCAACAGATTCAAAAATTCGTTCAAGCGCTCAAGGGTTATTTATGATGATGTCCAACGGTTTTGGTGCTTTTTTTGGTGGATTAATAAGTGGCATTGTGATTGATAAATATTATACAATCAATGGCTTAAGAGACTGGCACAATATCTGGTTGGCGTTTGCTGGTTATGCATTAGTGATTGCTATTGCCTTTGCCATTTTATTTAAACACAAACATGATCCCAAAGAAATTGAAAATTTAACCCATTCATAAATTATGACAGAATATTACAAACCATCAGGCAAATTTTCGCTAACATTTTTATTATACTTTCTATTAGTTAGTGTTATAGCATTTCCTATTTTAGGATTAATATATGCATATTGCATTTGGTATATTCCTTTCATATACATTAACTTTTTCATTACGTTGGGTTTCGGTCTTCTGGTTGGATTGGCAATTACTCAATTTGTAATCAAAAAAGGGAAGGTTAGAAACCCAGTTTTAGCTTTAATAATTGGTTTAATAGGTGGACTATTTGCATTATATTTTCATTGGTCAGTTTGGATTGATTTGGTTATCAACGCCGGCGAAAGTTATGGCTCAAATCGTATAGGAATTACAATTAGTAATATTGAATTTTTACAGGTTTTTTCATTAATATTTCAACCCAATTTGGTTTTTGAATATATCTGCAAAGTCAATGAATATGGAACTTGGGGCATTCGTAGTGCAACTGTGAGTGGAGCATTTCTTTGGATTATCTGGGCAATAGAATTTGTAATGGTAATTGGAATTTCAACTTTCCTAGCATATTTAGAAGCAAAAAAGCCGTTTTCAGAATCTACAAATTCATGGTATGAAGAATTTGTACTACCCGCTTTTACATACATTGAAAATAAAGAACAACTATTAATTGATATAGCAAAAAACAATCATGCTGGTTTCGAATTTCTGAGTAAAGATATTGATAGTAAAACTGATGATCATAGTATATTTACTCTCTATAAATCTAAATCGGGCAAAAATTATCTTTCAATAGAAAATAAAACCTCAAAAACGGACAGCAAGGGCAAAATAGATTTTGATAATGATGAATTAGTAGAATATATTGCTATCGATGGTCAGTTATCAAAATTATTATTAGAAAAATAATAAGTTACTCATCTATTTGCAATTACCAAAAAAAGAACTACTTTTGCAGTCCAAAATGCAGAGTAGGGTTTCGTTTGGAAATTAAATATTTATGTAAAACACTTTTGTTTTTCTATCGCTTAAAGAAACCCACGAGAAACAAAATACAAATTTTTATCAGACATGTCTGAAACATTAAAATCACAAGAGCAGTTTTTAGCAGATTTCAATTGGCACAATTATTCCGAAGGAATAGATCCAGTTGATGAGAAAAACTTAAGAGAATTTGAAGAACTAGTAGCAAAAACATTTATCGCAACAGACCAAGAGGAAGTTGTTGAAGGTGTAGTTGTTAGAATTACTGACAGAGATGTTATCGTTGATATCAATGCTAAATCTGAAGGTGTTATTTCTTTGAATGAATTCCGTTACAATCCATCACTTAAAGTAGGTGACAAAGTTGAAGTATTAATCGATATTCGTGAAGACAAAACTGGACAACTGGTTTTATCTCACAGAAAAGCGAGAACTATTAAAGCTTGGGACAGAGTAATTTCTGCAAATGAAACTGGAGAAATTGTAAACGGTTTTGTAAAATGTAGAACAAAAGGTGGAATGATCGTTGACGTTTTTGGTATAGAAGCTTTCTTACCAGGATCTCAAATAGATGTTAAGCCTATTCGCGATTACGATCAGTATGTAAACAAAATGATGGAATTCAAAGTGGTGAAAATCAACCATGAATTCAAAAACGTTGTTGTTTCGCACAAAGCGCTTATTGAAGCGGATATTGAAGTACAGAAAAAAGAAATCATAGGTCAATTGCAAAAAGGACAAGTATTGGAAGGTGTTGTTAAAAACATTACTTCTTATGGTGTGTTTATAGATCTTGGTGGTGTTGATGGATTAATCCACATTACTGACCTTTCTTGGTCAAGAATCAACCATCCAAGTGAAGTATTGGAATTGGATCAAAAATTAAACGTAGTAATTCTTGATTTTGATGATGAGAAAACAAGAATTCAATTGGGTTTAAAACAATTGAACGCTCACCCATGGGATGCATTAAATGCTGACGTAAAAGTAGGTGATAAAGTAAAAGGTAAAGTAGTCGTTATTGCTGATTACGGTGCTTTTATTGAAGTGGCTGAAGGTGTTGAAGGTTTAATTCACGTTTCTGAAATGTCTTGGTCTACGCACTTGCGTTCTGCTCAGGATTTCGTAAAAGTGGGTGCAGAAGTTGAAGCAGTTATTTTGACTCTTGACAGAAGCGAACGCAAAATGTCTTTGGGTATCAAGCAAATGACGCAAGATCCATGGACAGATATTACAGCTAAATTCCCAATAGGTTCTAAACATACGGGAACTGTAAGAAACTTTACAAACTTTGGAATTTTTGTAGAATTGGAAGAAGGTATTGATGGATTGGTTTACATTTCAGATTTATCTTGGACTAAAAAAATCAAACATCCATCAGAGTTTATCGCTGTAGGCGAAAAATTAGATGTTGTAGTTCTTGAACTAGATGTTGATGCCCGCAAATTGTCTTTAGGACACAAACAAACTACTTCAAATCCTTGGGACAAGCATGAAGATGCCTTCGCTGTTGGAACTATTCACAACGGAACTATAGGAGAAATAGTTGAAAAAGGTGCTACGGTAGACTTTGGAGACGATGTTGTTGCTTTTATTCCTACACGTCACCTTGAAAAAGAAGATGGTAAGAAATTGAAAAAAGGTGATGTTGCTGACTTTAAAGTGATTGAATTCAACAAAGAATTTAAAAGAGTTGTAGCTTCACATACTGCTATTTTCCGTGAGGAAGAAGAGAAAAATGTGAAAACTGCTTCAGAAAATACTTCGAATTCAAATTCATCTTCTTCATCAAATAACAATGCATCATCTGCTGCAACGTTAGGAGATAACAATGATGTTTTGGCGGCATTGAAAGCTAAAATGGAAAAATCAGAGAAAAAATAATTCTTTGGTCACACTGAGCTTGTCGAAGTGTAATCCTAAATATAAAAGTCCCGATCACTCGGGACTTTTTTCGTATAATATTGTCATTTCGAGTAACTAGAAATCTCATAATTAAAACAAGTGAGATTACTCGTTACTCGAAATGACAAAATCGGCTTTTTTGTAATATATTTTGCCAAATTAGGAATTGTATTCCTAATTTGGCAAAATATAATAAGTATCCCAAAATAAATTTAATAACAGGAAATACAACAAAACGATCAATCAAAGTTATTTTAAACGTTTAAATTATTTTAAAAACTTAAAAAATGATGCCCATTTACTTCTGATTTATAGTGGAGAAGAGAATCAAATTCGAACTAATTATACCATAAATTCAATATTTAGTTTACCGAAATAGTAGATTTTTTATTTTACAAAAAAACAAAGCTTAATTTACATACATTTACAATCTCAAATTTACTTATATGAAAAAAATTTACTTTTTAGCTGTTGTATTGTGTGGTTTTATAAATGGTTATGGACAAATTATTAATTTTCCTGATGCAAATTTTAAGGCTAAGTTGTTGGCTGCAAGTACAAGTAATTATATCGCTCAAAATTTATCTGGTGCCTATTTTAAAATTGATGTAAATAATGATAATGAAATAGATATAAATGAGGCAATTTTAGTAAAAAGCTTGTCAGTAAATACGGATATATATAACACTACTAATGATATAATAGACTTATTCGGAATAAATAAATTTACTAATCTTCAATATTTGAATTGTGCTGGTAATAATTTGCCCCAGTTAAATTTGTCTCAAGTAATTAGTTTAAAACAATTATACTGCCCATATAGTAAAATAGTTAATTTAAATGTTCAAGGTTTGAATAGCTTACAAACTATAGATTGTAGTTATAATCAAATTACAGTTTTAGATTTTACAAACCTAATTAATCTTAAGCAAATTGATTTTTCAAATTGTCTAAATATTCAAAGCTTTATTCATACTGGACTATTTAATTTAAATAATTTGTCTTTTGGGAATTGTTCTCAATTAGATGTAGACAGTTTAGATTTTACAAATCTAATTAATCTTCAATATTTATCAGTTTTAAACACATATGAATATAGTGGAATTGCCAATCTTTTAAGTCTTAATGTATATGGATTGGAAAAATTAATACGAGTACATTGCGAAAGAACAAGAATAAATGTTTTGGATTTAAGTAAATCTAAGGGACTTCAGAGGTTAATAATTGATAATTCATCAATATCTCAATTAAATATTAAAAATGGTACTAGTTTCGTTTGGGATTCTTATTATAGTAATTTTCAAACTGCTTATTCAAATGTAAAGTATTTGTGTATTGATGATTTCGAGATAGATTTCATAAATAGTGCATATCAAAATCATGTCCCTGCCCTTACATATATCCCAAATATAAATTCGTATTGTGCTTTCGTACCTGGGGGAGATTACAATTCAATAAAAGGAGTTTTAAGATTTGATATAAATAATAATGGTTGTGATTCTAATGACATTTTATTGATTGACACTAGAGTTAAAGCAAATATCAATTCCAACATCAATTACGTTTACACAAATGAACAAGGAGAATACAGAATAGATACTAGTCAAAATAATATTATAATAAGTCCAATTTTTCAAAATAATTATTTCACAAATACACCAAATTCTATTTCATATACTTTTGCAACTCCAAACTCAAGTCTGATAGCTGATTTTTGTGTAACTGCAAATGGCATCCATCCAGATTTGGAAATTTCATTATTACCAATAAATGCCGCAAGACCAGGTTTTGATGCTAAATATAAAATTATTTACAAAAATAAAGGTAATACCACCCAATCCGGAACAGTAAATTTGGCTTTTAATGATGCGATTTTAGATTTTGTTTCCGCAATTCCTGCAACAGCAAGTCAGTCGATTAATAATTTATCTTGGAATTTTGCGAATTTGTTACCATTTGAAACCAGAGAAATTACCATAACTTTGAATTTAAATTCTCCAACAGAAATTCCACCACTAAATGGCGGAGATATTTTAAATTATACAACAACAATTACCTCTTCTGCTATTGATGATTTACCAAATGATAATACGTTTGTTTTTAATCAGACTGTTGTAAACTCATTTGATCCAAATGATAAAACTTGCTTGCAAGGGGCAACAATTGCACCTGAAAAAGTAGGCGATTATGTACATTATATGATTCGTTTTGAAAACACCGGAACTTTCCCGGCAGAAAATATTGTGGTAAAAGATATGATTGATACAGCAAAATTTGATGTTAGTTCATTAATTCCAGTTAAAGGAAGTCATTCGTTTGTTACTAATATTTCTGATGGAAACAAAGTAGAATTTATCTTTGAAAACATCAATCTTCCTTTTAATGATGCTAATAACGATGGTTATATAGCTTTCAAAATTAAAACAAAACCAACATTAGTAAATGGTAATACATTTAGTAATACGGCTAGTATTTATTTTGATTATAATTTTCCAATTGTTACAAATACTGCTACAACGACTATTGCTGCTTTAAATATTCAGGATTTTGTGTTCTCAAATTACTTTACTATTTATCCAAATCCAGTAAATGATGTTTTAAGCATTACAACTAAAGAAAATATTACAATAAATTCTATCAATATTTATAACACTTTAGGACAATTGGTTCTAGTAATTCCAAATGCGAAAAACACAAAAACGATTGATGTTTCCAGCTTAACAACAGGTAATTATTTTATAAAAATAAATTCTGATAAAGGAAGTTCAAATACCAAGTTTGTAAAGAATTAAAATTGGAATGAAATTCCTTATTTGCCACAAATTCAAGAATTGTATTATAAATTCTTGAATTTGTGGTTTTTTGTTTTGTTTGAAGATGTAGAAAAAACATTTCGGTAATCCAAAAAAATAATTAATTTTACATTCCAAACAGCACAATTACTATGAGTCAAAAAATTTTGCTCAATCAAAAGGAAGTTACCATCATACTTCACCGTTTGGCTTGTCAATTAATAGAAAATCATCTCGATTTTAAAGATACTATTTTGATAGGAATTCAGCCTCGCGGGATCCAATTAGCTAGCCGGTTAAAGCAAATTTTAGAAACCGAATATCAAATTAAAAACATTGCTTTAGGATTTCTGGATATTACTTTTTTTAGAGACGATTTTCGTCGTGGCGAAAAATCATTGGAAGCCAATAAAACAAAAATTGATTTTCTAGTGGAAGATAAAAAAGTAATTTTTATTGATGATGTTTTGTATACCGGAAGAAGTATCAATGCGGCACTTTCTGCCATTCAATCGTTTGGGCGACCGAGCGAAGTGGAACTTTTAGTTTTGATTGACAGACGTTTTAGTCGCCATTTGCCCATTCAGCCAGATTATAGAGGCCGGCAAGTGGATGCGATAAATAATGAAAAAGTGGTGGTGAAATGGCAGGAAACATCAGGAGAAGATTCAGTAGAATTAATAACAATTTAAGATGAAGGAATTAAGTGTAAATCATTTATTAGGCATAAAATACATCAATGAGAACGACATCAATCTCATTTTTGAAACTGCCGATCATTTTAAAGAAGTCATCAACAGACCTATTAAAAAAGTGCCTTCACTACGAGATATTACTATTGCCAATATATTTTTTGAAAATAGTACAAGAACAAAATTATCGTTTGAATTGGCTCAAAAACGCCTTTCGGCCGATGTGATTAATTTTGCCGCTTCCAGCTCCTCTGTAACCAAAGGCGAAACTTTAATTGATACTGTAAATAATATTTTATCGATGAAAGTTGATATGGTCGTCATGCGACACGCATCGCCAGGCGCAGCCGTTTTTTTATCAAAAAATGTGAAAGCAAGTATCGTAAATGCTGGAGATGGCGCACACGAACATCCTACACAAGGTTTATTGGATGCCTATACGATTCGTGAAAAATTTGGAGAAGTGGCTGGTAAAAAAATTGTAATTGTTGGCGATATTTTACATTCAAGAGTAGCACTTTCCAATATATATGCTTTACAAAAATTGGGCGCAGAAGTTAAAGTTTGCGGTCCAAAAACATTGATTCCAAAATATATAGAATCACTTGATGTACAAGTAGAAACCAACTTACACAAAGCACTGGAATGGTGTGATGTAGCCAACATGCTAAGAGTTCAAAATGAACGTCTTGATATCAGTTATTTTCCATCTACTCGTGAATACGCGATGCAATATGGAGTTGATAAAAATTTGCTCGATTCCCTAAAAAAAGAAATCGTCATTATGCATCCTGGACCTATCAATCGTGGTGTAGAAATTACATCCGATGTGGCAGATTCTAAACAATCGGTTATTCTAAATCAAGTTGAAAATGGCGTGGCTATTCGAATGGCAGTTATTTATTTATTAGCTTCAAAAATTCAATAAAATGAAAGTTACTCAAAAAGGAAATATTACAATTATAAAAGATACCATTGGTGATCTTACCATTTTAGTGACCAATTTAACTAACCAATACAAAACTTTTGAATCTCAGAATTTAATTGTTGATATTTCCAATCATAAAAATTTATCGATGAAAGAAGTCAATACTTTTTTGCCACTTTCAAAATTATACAAAAAAGCAAAAAAATCTTTTGTCTTTGTTATTGAAGATTTTGATTTTAATAAAGCTTCATCTTTAACCATCGTGCCATCGGTTCAAGAAGCCCACGATATTATTGAAATGGAAGAAATTGAACGTGATTTGGGATTTTAAATTGAAAAAACTTTTATACAAAAATGAACATTCTCATAGCAAACCCAAGTATAATTCCTGCTCATAAATATGGTGGTACCGAAAGAGTTATCTGGTATTTGGGGAAAGAATTAAAAAAAATGGGACACCAAATAACTTATTTGGTGAATTCAGGTTCTTCTTGTGATTTTGCAGAGGTCATTTTCTTGGATCCTTCCAAATCTATATCGGAACAAATTCCAGAAAATATCGATTTTGTACATTTCAATTTTATTCCAAATGAAATTATAAATAAACCGTATTTAATAACCAATCATGGTAATAGAAACGATTTTTATGAATTTGATGTCAATGCCGTTTTTGTTTCAAAGAATCATGCGGAACGATTTGGCTCAAATTCCTATGTTCACAATGGTTTGGATTGGGACGATTACGGAAAACCAAATCTGTTGAACGAAAGGAAATATTTTCATTTTCTTGGGAAAGCCGCTTGGCGATTAAAAAATGTTCAAGGTGCGATTGATGTTGTTAAAAATACCAAAAAAGAAAAACTAAAAGTTTTAGGCGGTCACAGATT
>NZ_JANLVD010000128.1:0-1882 GCF_031363805.1 Flavobacterium sp.
GATTGAAGATTTGTTTATCTGTTATTGAATAAAATCCTCTAGCCGGATTGTTTATTTTACCTGCCTTTTTTAGTTTAGATAGGTAAACGGTTATCGTTCCTTCCGAAAGTTCTGGAAAGTCTCTATTGATTAAGTTTCCTAATTCTTCTCTGGAAAGTTGGGTGTTAGATTTGAAGTAACTCTCTATTGTGTTTTCAATCGTTTTTACCACTTTATTTTTAAATATGGCGTGAATGTACTACTTTTTGTTTGAAAATTAAGTTTTGGCAGTAAAATAGTTTTATTGCCGAAAGTTAACTTTGTCTTTTTCATCTCAAATTTCGTCAATTGTTAGAGCATAATTTTAATTATTCTGTTAATCTTTGGCAGTAAGTTGGATTTATAGCCGAAACTTAATTCTTTATTACTAAGTCGATATAACTTTTTAAATTATACAATTCGATTACGTTTTCTTGGATACCCTCTAATTGTCCAATTTCAATAAAAGCAATCTCATTAGCAAAAGCTTTTTCGCCAATGAGATGTTCTATGTGAACATAAACTGCTTCGCAAAGTCTTGGATTTTCTTTGTGGATGATATAGTTATTGAGCAAAACTTTAATTCCTAAATCGGTTGGTTTATTTGGGTTTTCTAATAAGATGAAATACATTTCGCTTATTCGTAAACTGATTCCGTAATATTCCAGTGGTTTGTCGGTACCGTTTTCGTATTTATCTATGTTTTGTTCTGGCTGAAGAAATGCTATTATTTTCCAACGTTCTACAGCTGGTGCGTTATGGACTAGTAACTCTACTTCTTTGAATAGATAAGGATTTCCGTTTGCGGTGATGATTAATTCTGCATTGTTTGTTTTATTTTTGATGATGAGGTCTAGGTCTTTGTTATATTGGCGCAGTAGTGTAGTTAATTTATCAAAATGTATTTTGAGTTCGTTTTTTGGGATTTCATTTAGTAATAGAAACACGAAGTTGTTTTGTTTGAAGAGGTTCCAGAAATTTGTTATTTGGTTCATAGTTTTTGATTTTGTGCGTTTCGCTTACAAAATATTGGCACGCAGATGACTTATATTAAACGGATTAGCACGAATTTTTTTTAGTCCCTCAATTTTGTTTGATGCTATGAGATTAGCTAACGCTCGGGTGCTTCGTTCCTCGCAATGACAGTTAGCGTTTATCAAGGATAGTTTTATCAAATGCAATCAGGTTGACCATCTCCCTCATTCGACTTCTTACTCGATTGCCGTAATGAGTTTCGATTTCAGAAGCTGAAAGGTTTGTCGTTATGTGGGTTTGGATTTTTTTGGTTGTGAAAATATCATAGCGACTTAATAGAATTTCTGCCATTACGTTGCATTCGTTTCCGAAGTATTTTAGATTGTTTTCTGTACCTAAATCATCGAAGCAGATTGTTTTGGGTTCGGATTGATAGAGTTTACCTTTGCTGTATTTGTGGATTATTTCGTAGCCGTCCTGGATGAATTCAAAACTGATGTCCCGGCAGGGTTTTACGAAAAATTTGTGTTCTGTTGGCGTTAAATATTTCATCAAATTTAATAATGATGTTTTGCCACAACCAACTGGTCCAGAAAGTAGAATTCCTTTGTTGAGGTCTATGTTGAACTGAAAGCAAGTAGGTTTGTCTTTTAGAAAATAAGCAATGAGTTTGTAAATTATGGGGTGATCCGTTTCAAGGATTTTGAAGTGATTTCCGTATAATTCGACCCCTTTTTTTTCGAGCCAGATGATTACTTGCTCGTAGTTGTAGTGGGATTTTATTTCTGTTTCCATTTGAATGTTATTTAGTTTTTGGAAAGCTTCTCGATACAATTTTTATGTAAAAAACTTAAAAATCACTCGAAGTGACGATAGCCTGTCTCTCGAC
>NZ_JANLVD010000207.1:0-14380 GCF_031363805.1 Flavobacterium sp.
TATTTAGATGAGTTTAGTTACCGAATTAACAGGTCAATTTATAAGGAAAATATTTTTGACCTATTAATAAACAGAATGATGAATACTCAAAAGGTTTTATATCAAGAGATTATAATAAGTAAATAAATGAACACCTCAAAACTTTTAAATAGCTGATAGTCAAAGTTTTTAAAGTGAATTTACTTGTATTTTAAAAAAAAGTGTGGTTTTGTCAATAAAAAGTCAGTCTGAATGTAGTGCTTTAAATTGAACAGTTTTGTGTTTTGTTTAAAAGTCCGAGTTGTAGACTGCACCCAAAAGTTTAAACAAATTTATAATTAATTTTGAATTGTAATAAAAAAAGTTATTTTTATTGAAGTTGTAAATGGATATAGGGGATATACTCATTCAATAACGTTAGTTTATTTTTATTTTGAGCAAGAAACTGAGGTGAAATTTGGTTTCTTTTGTTTTACTTCGATAAAAACACCTTGTTTTGCAAAGTACTGCATGATTGTTTAAAACTTTTCAATGATTGGGAATTTGGAGATAGAAATTAATCTTTGAAGTACATTATTTTAGATAGAAAATGATAAAATAAGATTTTGAATTTACATAAAAAAGTTTAGTTTTGCTTTAATAAAACTTAAGTTGAATTTAAGGGATGAAGCCAGTAATTCAACTAAACTTAGTTTTGTTTTATGTTTTTTTTTTTTTTCAAAAGACTAAGATTAAACTTGGTCTTTTGTTTTATATTACTACAAAATAAAACCAATTTGGAACTATATTTGTTGTTTGTGGAATTTAATTCCTGCAAAAGTAAACACCACAAAACGCTTAAAAATGAACAATTTTTAAATTTATCAAAAGTGTGGCTTTAGATTAAAATGTAATTTCAAAATTTGTATTATATTTGAATTTTGAAATTATTAAACAGGATTTCAAATTAAAACAAAAGGTTGGTATTTTTTTTCTAAAATGAATCAATTGTAAATTTTGAAAGACCTTAAAATCAAAAAATAGTACGATTAAGTTCACAAACGTTCATCAGCATTCAAGTAAAAAATAGGCATAAATATATTTAAAATCGTATTTCGTTGGCTAAAAGTTGACTTAACGGCTCTTTAAAGTCAATGAAATATAGTAATATTATCATCAGGGCTCGGGCAGTACCGTTTAATTAAAATTACATTTTCAAATAAAAATCTTCGGTCAAGGCAATATATTCATTGGTATATTCATGCCTGTTTACTTCAATGACAATTTCATCTGCTTCTAAAACTGGCAGTTCAAAATGTTTGAATGCTAGCAAACTCCTCACAATTGGAGAAGTATTGTTTCCTTTTACTCGAGTTACTTTTACTAGATAAAGTTCCAATTCTGCACACAAATCAACAAATCGTTCTTCTTCTTTGTACGGAATAATTACGGCAAAAATTCCGTTTTCAGACAATAGCAAATCTGCGGCTTCAATTAATTCCTCAAAAGGCAATGCCTCTTGAAATCGAGCTAAATCCCGACTTTCATTACCGGTTTTAAAATCTTCAGAATAAAAAGGTGGATTGCAAACAATTATATCGTATTCATCTTCTGGATCATCAACAAATTCATCTAATCCAGCATGAAAACAATATAATCTATCATTCCAAGGCGAATTTTCAAAATTATCAACCGCTTGTTCATAGGCATTTTCATCAATTTCCAAAGCATCAATTTGTTCCGTGGAAGTTCTTTGAGCCAGCATTAACGCAATCAAACCTGTTCCTGTTCCAATATCCAAAATCGATTTTGGATTGTTGTCAATAGGACACCAAGCACCCAGTAAAACACCGTCTGTGCCTACTTTCATAGCTGTTTTATCTTGCTGAATGGAAAATTGTTTGAAACTAAAAAGTGACATTACTGTAAGTATAACTTAATCTAAAAATCTAACTATCGAATAATCTATCATAAATACATTTCTACCAAGCCTTCTGGCAAATCCATAATTACTTTTTTATGGTCTCTGTCTATTTTTACAATAAAATGGTCAATCATGGGAATCAACATTTCTACTTCGCCATTTAAAACTTCAAACAAAGGTTGAGCAGTTGTATCATTTACAGAAACAATTTTTCCAAAAATGCCCACACGTTTGTCTTCTATTTCAAAACCTATTACTTCGTGAAAATAAAATTTATTGCCCGTAAGTTTGGGCAACATTTTGAGTGGAAGATATACTTCGCAATTCATTATAGCATCTGCTTCTTGTTCGTTATCAACATCTTCAAAGCGAACACGTAGAAAATCACCTTTATGGAGGTTGCTATTTTCAATAAAAAATGGAATCAAATTTTTGTTACATTCAACAAAAACTGATTCCAAATTTTCATAAATTTCAGGTTCGTCGGTATCCAAATAGATAAGAACTTCCCCTTTGAAACTAAATTTTTTTGCAATTTTACCTAAATAGAAACAATCTTCTTTACGCATTTTGCAAAAATAATATTAAGCCTCTTTTTCTTCTGTGTTTTCTTCAGCAACTGGAGCTTCAACAACTTCTTCTGTAGCTGGAGTTTCTTCTGTAGCAGCTTCAACAACTTCTTCAGTAGTAACTTCTTCTTCAACTACGGCTTCTGGTGCTTTGTTAGCTTCAGTTTGTGCAGCCATACGTTTTTCGTTTGCAACAGTTTCTGCTTTAAAAGCTTTTGCTTTAGCAGCAACTTCAGCTTTGGACAAACCATCTTTTTTAGCATCTACTTTCCCAGCTTTTTCTTCAATCCAAGTAGCTAATTTTGCATCAGCTTGATCTTGAGTCAAAGCACCTTTACGAACTCCGCCATCAAGATGGTGTTTCAATAATGCCCCTTTGTAAGAAAGAATTGCTTTTGCAGTATCTGTAGGTTGTGCGCCGTTGTGCAACCATTGTACGGCTGCATCTAAGTTTAAGTCTACTGTAGCTGGGTTGGTGTTTGGATTATAAGTTCCTATTTTTTCAAGGTATTTACCATCTCTTTTTGAGCGTGCATCTGCAGCTACGATCCAGTAAAATGGTTTCCCTTTTTTACCGTGTCTTTGTAATCTAATTTTTACTGACATAATCTTTTGATTAAATTTTGAGGTTCTCGACCTCGATTAATTAAGGGTGCAAATGTAATTATATTTTTTATATATTATACTAATTACTTATATTTTAATTATTTAATTTTCAAAGTCATTGATAATTACATTTTTGGCAACTTAAAAGCAACTAAAATATTATTTTTAAAAGAAAAACACTAACAATGAATGTTTTAGAAAATAAATACTATATCTTTGTAGCAATTATATTTTTAAATTATATATATGAACATTTTTGTTGGAAGCCTTCCTTGGAGTATAGAGGAAGCAGATTTAAGAGAGTCTTTCGAGGCTTATGGTACTGTTGATTCAGTAAAAATTATAACTGATAAATTTACAGGTAGAAGCAAAGGTTTTGGTTTTATCGAAATGCCAAACGACGAAGAAGGCCAAAAAGCTATCGACGAGTTAAATGGTGCATCAGTTGATGGTCGTGCTATTGTAGTAAACAAATCAGAGCCAAAACCAGAAGGTGAAAGAAAAAGCTTCAATAACAGTCGCCCAAGCGGTGGTGGTTACGGTGGCGGTGGAAACAGCCGTGGTGGTGGAGAATCTCGTGGAGGTTACAGTGGTGGCGGAAACAACCGTGGTGGTGGATCAAACGACCGTGGTGGAAACAGAGGCGGATATTAATCTACACTTATTTCAAAATATATCAAACCATTCGTGAAAACGAGTGGTTTTTTGTTTTTAAATAGAGTGAAAGTTATATTAGATAATCAAAAAAAATCGTCGTGTTCAAAACAAGACGATTTTAAAAAACAACACAACATGAATCAAATAGTAATTTAACCTTTAATTATATGAAGACAAACAGCCAATGATATTATCTAATTTGAATTAATCTTTTTTACCAAAACCTGTTTCGCCAACCCATAAAACTCTTGCGCCTTTAATACAAGTAAATTGAGTTTTGTATGTTTTTGGCTTTCCTTCGATATCGCTAAATTTTACCTGCCAATTATTTAGAACAGTAAATTTGCCTGCCGATTTTACACTTTGAAATTTTATATTACCTACAAAACCACTAGCCACGCCAAGATCCCATTTATAGGTATTTCCATTACCAAACTCAAAGTTTTCATTTGATGCATGTGTATTTGCACCTGCATCGGCACCCGTATAAGCGTTTACATATTGTGTCATTCCGGAGAAATTGCTTGTCCATTTTCCTTTTAGGTCGGTTGCAGCTACTGCAAATTTGTTGTAATTTGTCATATTTGCCATTTTATCCCAGCTTGATGCCAATGCTTGGTTTGTGTATATACCAAATTCATTTTCAAAAGAAAATCTATCAGGAAAAATAAACTCAATATATCGTCCTGAACCACTTGAAAAATGTTTTTTAAAAAATACAACATAGACCGTTTTGCCTGTTGCTTTTTCAACCATTTCTGCTTCAGCAAATTCTATAGATTGCCAACTAAATAAAGGTTTAAATTCCATATTGGTTGCACTACTGTATTTTGGAGCAACAAGCATATCCCAAGCATATTTCAATCCGGCCATTAAGTCCGAACTGTAACTATCAATAGTTTTATTTGGATAATGAAGCAGTACTTTGATATTTTCTTTTTTAACCTCAATCCAATCTTCTTGAACTATGCTATTCCAACCATCATCAAAATTTGTGGTTGTAAATGCGAAACCATCATTTTTGGATATAGAAACAGGTCGATTTATATTAACTTCATTTTTTATTGGTTTTTTCGCAGTACTCTTTGATTTTTTTAAAATTATAGATTCTATAAAATTGGTGATTTCGGTTTGATAAACATCACTATTGGTTAAAATAAGCATACTCATCATAGTCACATTGTCGCTTGATGTGATTAAATAAACTACACTTTTGCTACCTTCAGTTTCAAAAGTAGCGAAACCAGTTTGGGTTTCCCAGCCATTTTCTGTTTCAGTAGGTTGTAATTGAGGCTCGGCAGTTGCAGAAACCATTTGTTTTACTACTGATTTCCAAGTCAAATCAAAATTTTCTGCAACTGTGGCTGTCGATGGCATCGATTTGAATAATGTGATGGCACAGTAAGAATCTTTATTAGCGTCTTCTTTTGTAAATTGAAGCGTGCTTTCTGATGTTTGTTTTTTCCAACCTTGTGGAATGGAATACGTTGCAATGTCAAAAATTTCTTTTTGAGCGACCATATTTATTGAGGAAAGGATCAGTAAAAGTGAAATTATATTTTTCATAAGTTGCCTATAAAGAAATCCAAGATTACAAAATTTTTGATTTTGTAATCTCGATAAATTTGCTATTTAATTTTGGGCATATAAAATATTTGCTCCATTTGCCCAAGCATTTGTATTTCGGTTAAAATAGCCGTACCAATCGTTGGCAGCTGGAGAAGTTGCACTGCCATCGCCATTGGTGTCGCCTCCACGAACGTCATCTTTTATAGAGGTAAGAAATGCCGTTACATCAAGCGATAGATTGATAACATTGAGTCCGTAAGTATTGCCTTGTGGAAATTTCATTATGGCACCTGGACCAATATTCATTGAGCCTGTAGCTTTTTGCATATAGCCATCCATGACATAAGGAACTTCAGTTTCGTTATAGCTTACAGCAATATTGTTGCCGCCGTCAGGGTAAACCCAAATGCAGTTTTTGGCATTTTTTTGAGCAGGATTTGCAGGATTAAAGTAGGAATTATTTGGATTTAGAGAATACGATCCGTTGATGTAAATAGGAATGTTGTTGTCGTAAAAAATATTATTTGTAAAAACCGAAACAGCAGCATCTTTCATATAAGCTCCACCATAAAATGCAAATTGCCCAGTAAAATTTGTGCCATTTGCTGTATGCGCAAAAACACAGCTATCAAAAGAAAAAGAAGAACCTGCTACCGAAATTAAAACGGCACAACGATAACCGCTGTCGTTTGCACCAGCATATTTAAAATCGCATTTTTCAAAAATGTGTCCGGTGCCACCATTTAGGTACAAATTTAACCAATCGCCTTTTTGTGGTGTGGTTGTATTGCCATCACCATTAGTATCGCCGCAAACAGAATCATCTTTTAGTGAAGTAAATATTACTCTGTTGGCTGTAGTTCCTTCTACTAAAATTTTGCCATTATTTATAACATCAATATTCCCTGCACTGCCAAATTTAATAACTACACCAGGTTGAATATTTAAAGTTGAGGTTACGGTTACTGTTCCATTGATTACATATACATTTCCTGGTCTCCATACCGTTTGTATCGTAATATCGGTTGTAACATTTATTATAGGACAACCACCAAGTGTAGTAAATGTTTTGTTTTCGCCATATACGGTGCCAGTAGCATTGGTGGCAAATGCCCTAACGTGTCCTGTTGTGTTTGATGGTAAATCAGTAAAGGTTTCTGAAAAAGCACCTATACCAGCACCCATTTCTAGCACATCATCATTATTTGGGTCGTCTATAGTTGGGTTAGGAGTTAGACTGATGCAAACTCCTCGGCGGGTTACAGGGCTTCCGCCATCTGAAACCACATTTCCACCGAACTTTGCATTTCTTTCAGTAATTCCTGTTGGTGTATCGGTGGTAACAGATAACACATTTGTAATTGGTGCATCGTCTTTGGAGCAACTTGTTATAAGAGCTAGTAGAAGGGATAGTACAATTATTTTTAAATTTTTCATAGTTTTTGTTTTTAAATTAGTGTTATTATTTGTTTTTGTTTTGAAATTGCCATTGAAATTGAATTTTTTAATCTTGGGTTATTTTTCTGATTTTTTCATAAGAATTATCAGAAACATAAACAGTACCCGAAGCATCGATTGCTACACTTGTGACTTCTCCAAATTTTGCCACATTATATAAGCCATCAGCAAAACCCGCAGTTGTTCCTGCTAAAGTAGTAACCGACGCGGTTGGACTTATTTTTCTTATTTTAAAGTCACGTGTATCCGCTACATATATATTTCCAGATGCATCTATTCCTATCCCAAAAGGACCCTTAAACTGAGCAGTCGTTCCGTTTCCATCGGCAGAACCTAAAGAACTTCCTGCAATCGTAGTTACAACACCTGTTGAACTTATTTTTCTTATTTTTAAGTTAGCTGTATCCGCTACATATACATTGCCCGAAGCATCTACCGTAACACCACAAGGAATTGAAAATTGTGCCGCAGTGCCCAAACCATCCGCGTAACCCCCAGTACTTCCTGCTAAAGTAGTGACCATACCTGTGGGGCTTATTTTTCTGATTTTGTTATTATTTTTATCTGCTACATACACATTTCCTGAATTGTCCACGGCTACACCAAATGGACTATTAAACTGTGCTGTTGATCCGTTACCATCAGCAAAGCCCTCTGTAGTTCCTGCTAAAGTAGTTACCACACCCGCTGGGCTTATTTTTCTTATTTTATGGTTTGCAAGATCTGCTACATATACGTTACCCGAAGCATCTACTGCAATACCTATTGGTAATGAAAATTGTGCTGTATTTCCGGTTCCATCAGCAAAACCTTGTGTGCTTCCTGCTAAAGTAGAAACTACGCCTTCGGGACTTATTTTTCTTATTTTGTTATTAAAAGAATCTGCTACATAAACTGTACCTGATGCATCTACAGCTACGCCATAAGGTTTGGCAAATTGTGCGGAAATACCTGTGCCATCGGCATAACCTTGTGTGCTTCCTGCCAAAGTGCTTACCAAAGATTGCGTAATCACATATTCGAAATTGGGGCTTTGTGCAGTAAATCCTGCTACGGTAACGTTTATTGTGCCACTGCCTGCACCTCTGGGAATGGTAATACTCATAGTTGTAGCACTGGCTGTGTTTACAGTACACTGCTTGCCGTTTAACGTTACGATATTGCTGATAGCATTTGGACAAAATCAACTCCTGTCAAAAAAATAGTTGTATTTTTTGGTCCAGAAGTTGGGTTTATGCTCGATATGGCAAGGTTTGAGCTGGGTGGTGTAATAACTGGCGGTGCAGTTGATGTATCGTCTTTGGAGCAACTGATTATAATGGTTGCGATAACGAATATTAATATAGTTTTTAAATTTTTCATTTGAAATGTGTTTAAAATGGTTGTTTAATGAAATTGAAATTGATTCAATTATTGTTTAATAAATTTTGAAGTTGCAGTTTTTCCTTCGGAAACTATTTGCAATAAATAGATTCCGTTTTGGAGATTTTCGACATTTACAGAAGTAGCATTATTGTTTTGTTCCAACACTTTTTTGCCTGTTAAATCGGTAATTGTGATGTTACCCATTGACGTTTTTTCTGGAATTTGAATGGTTAAAATATTGTTTACAGGATTTGGAAAAATTGTAATTTTAGATTCAGTTATTTCATTATTTTTTACAGAAAGAGAATTAGTATCTAAAACCCAGAGTTCCCTGCCATTTTGACCTCCGTTATTAGCTGTAAAAAACAGTTTTCCATTTACATTGGTTAAATATTCTGGCGAAGAACTTTCGCTTAAAAATCTAATATTATAACCAATTGTTCCACTTGCTGTTCCATCTGTTTTAAAAAGTTCTTGACCTATAATTCCATCATTTGCCACGAAATATGTCGTGCCATTAATGTTAATAAATTCTCGAGGCTCTGAATTTCCAATACCAGAATATAGGTCTTTTACGATAGTAGTACCCGTTTCTGTTCCATCACTTTTCCATATTTCAATGCCATTTATTCCGTCATTTGCAGAAAAATATAAAGTGCCATTTCCATTAACTAAACTCGTAGGATAAGAACCATAATTGTAAGTGCCGTTTCTAATTTCTTTTACTTTTACAGTTCCTGCTGCTGTACCATCAGTTTTCCAGAGTTCAAAGTTTTTATTAATAGTATCTATCTCACTATCAGCAGCACTAAAGAAAATTATACCATTCATATAGGTTAAATTGTTAGGCACAGAACTATATGCTACATCTACTTGACTGTTATATCCGGGAAAAATATCTTTAATCATTGATGTACCTGCTGTTGTACCATTACTTTTCCATAATTCGGTACCATTAAAATTATCGTATATTGTGAGATATAAAGTATTATTCATATTATATAATTTGCCAACATCAAGCATTGTTGAGGTAGTTTCTGGATAACCTAAAACTAAAACTGTTCCTGATGTGGTACCATCACTTTTCCATAATTTCGCAAAACTATCTGCATTGTTTTTTGCCTCAAAAAATAATGTCCCGTTAATATTAGTTAAACTTACTGGAAAGGAACTATTAGCAAAACCTGCGGAAACACCCGAATAAATATCTTTAACCATAGCGGTTCCTGCTTCTGTGCCATCACTTTTCCATAATTCTATACCATTAATATCATTTGCTGAAAAGAATAAAATTCCGTTCACATCTGTTAATTCCTGAATATTTGAAAAACCTGTTGTAATATCTTTTACCATAATTGTTCCAGCTTCGGTTCCATCACTTTTCCACAATTCTCTACTATTAGTTCCATTATTTGCTGTAAAAAACAAGGTACCGCTTACGTTTGTTAAATTTCTTGGTTCAGAACCAAAAGCAATACCATTTACATAACCCGGATAAATGTCTTTTACCATAACTGTTCCCGCATTTGTGCCATCACTTTTCCATAATTCATAGCCGTTTGTACCATCGTTTGCAGTAAAATAAAGAGTTGATCCAATAGCTGTAAAAGAAGGTTCAAAAAATGACGTATCAGTTCCAGAATTAATATCTTTGACCATTGTAGGTTGTTGACTGTAAACTGTTTTATTACAAAAAAGGAGACTTACAAATAGAATTATTATTATAGTTTTCATAATTTTAGTTTTTAATAAATTTTGATACCGAATTTTTTCCGTTTGAAAGAATTTGAAGTAAATACATTCCGTTTTGGAGATTTTCGACATTTACAGAAGTAGCATTATTGTTTTGTTCCAACACTATTTTGCATGTTAAATCGGTAATTGTGATTTTATCAATATTAAGATTTTCTGGATTTTGAATGGTCAGAATGTCTTTTACAGGATTTGGAAATAAACTTATTTTTGAAGTTTCAGAAAATGACTTGGTTGTCAATGTTCCACTGCTTGAAAGTTTGGAGGCATAAATATCTAAAACAGTACTTCGATTATCATCCCAAGCAATAATTACTTCATTTTGTCCGCTTGAAATTATTTGCGGATTAGATTGATTGTCTATGGCATTACAAACAGGAACGCCATTTATTGTCCATAATACCGAACCAGTTGGCGTGATTGCTTGTGCAAAAATATTGGTATAATCGTCTTGCCAAGTAATTAATAGGTTTCCTGAATTGTTCAAACACAATTGAGGCTCTTTTTGTACAGGACTGCTTGTGCAAACTTCAATTCCGTCTGTTGTCCATAGTGGCAATCCCGTTGTATTAATTCTCTGGGTATAAATATCGCTACCAAATCCAAATCTGCGGTCTTCCCACGTTATATATGCTCCACCAGTGTTGTCTGAAATTATTTGTTGAAATCCTTGTAAAAAAGGTGCTGAACAAACGCTAACTCCGTTTGTTGTCCATTGATTTAAACCCGTTGCACTAATTTTTTGAGCATAAATATTTGCATTGCCGTTTCTATTATCAAGCCAACAAATAATTGCTCCACCTGTGCTATCAGCCACAATTTTTGAATCATATTGATTGTTATTTGCATTACAAATTAGTACGCCATTATTAGGCCAATAAGCAAAACCAGTTGAACTAATTCGTTGTGCATAAATATCGGCAAAGCCATCGTTACCTCTAGAATCATTCCAAGTAATAATAACACCATTATTTCCATCTGGAACTAATTGCGGACTACCTTGAAAATAGGCAGCAGTACAAACGGCAAAGCCATTGTTTGTAAATTGCATATTGCCAACAAGATTAATACGTTGTGTGTATATATTTGCATCTGGATTACCGTTTCTACCATCAGTCCAAGCAATTATTGCTCCATTGTAACCATCATATGTTATTTGTGGCATACTTTGACTTCCGGTGGCGTTGCAAACGGTTACACCATTTATTGTCCATTGCACCAGACCATTTCCGTTGATGCGTTGTGCATAAATATCTCCGTCATTTGAAATTCGTCTATCTTCCCAAGTAATTATAGCTCCATTAACAGCATCGCTTATGATTTTTGGCGTAAATTGTTCATTGGGAGCAGTACAAATAGCTATTCCATCAGCATTCCAGAGTAAATTCCCATTGGCGTCAATTCGCTGAGCATAAATATCTTTGGTTTCACCATTTCGAGTGTCCGTCCAAGTTAGAATTGCACCGCCAGCATTGTCGGTAACCATTTGAATATTTTGTTGATGTCCTTGAAAATTGCAAACTGGGTTGTTTAGTATTGGGTCACCAATCCATTGTGCTGAAGAGGTTTGAATAGAAATGTAAATTGTAAAGAGAAATATAATTTTTACGATATTTTGTGTAATTGACTTCATAATTTCAATTATTTATTTTTTAATAATTCTATTTCTTTTTTCAATAATTCAATCATAACTTGTTGTTCTTGAATTGCTTTGACCATTGGCGCCAACAAATCGTTGTAACGAACGCTATACATTCCAGCATCGTCTTTGGAAATTATGGCGTTGTTTTTAGCATCGAGTTGGTTGAGTGTAGCTTCCATTTCTTGGGCGATGAAACCATATTCTAATTTTTTGGTTTCATCGTTATTTCTGATGTACGAAACAGGATTTAGTTTATTAATAAAATCCAACCCAAGAGCCGATTTTTTAATATCTGATTTCCAACGACTGTCCGAGGTTACAGATAATGCCACTTGACATCCAAAATAAGATATTGATGCATTTCCCAATCGAATTTGATTGGAACCAGTTGCTGATGGCACTTGAGTACCATTTCCTATTCCGATATTGTTACTACCCGTTGTGTTTGTGTTTAAAGCCTCAAAACCAAGCGCCGTATTGACATTTCCTGAAGTATTTAGAAATAAAGTATTAATACCCGAAGCGGTATTTCCTGCACCAGTTGTATTCGAGTATAATGCCAAATAACCATTGGCTGTATTGTTGTTGCCAGTTGTGTTAGAACGAAGTGCTCTAGAGCCAGTTGCTGTGTTTCCACCTCCATCAATATTGAATACTAATGCTTCATAACCATTCGCAGTATTGTAAAATCCTGTTGTATTATAAAATAAAGCCGATGCTCCACTTGCCGTATTCTGTCCACCAGAAGTATTGGATTTTAATGCTTCGCCACCTATGGCAGTGTTATGAAAACCAACCGTGTTCGACTTTAATGCACTAAATCCTGTCGCTGTATTATTAGTTCCTGTAGTATTTAATTCTAAAGAACTCATACCTGTTGCGGTATTTGCACCTCCTGTTGTATTCGTATACATAGCAAACGTACCCAAAGCCGTATTGTTAAGTCCTGTGGTGTTAACACCAAGAGTTCGATTACCATAAGCGGTATTGAACCCGCCAGTTGTGTTGCCATTTAGGGCAAAATAACCTGTTGAAGTGTTGTTGTTTCCTGTCGTATTGTATTGCAAAGAATTAGTTCCTATAGCTGTATTTTCATTCCCAGTTGAATTAAATCGAAGTGAACCTTTACCATAAGCGGTGTTAGAATTTCCTGTCGTATTGCCATACAATGCTTCGTGTCCAGATGCCGTGTTAGAAATTCCTGTGGTATTGTTGTAAAGAGCATTAACCCCATTGGCAACATTTAAACTTCCTGAAATATTATTAAACATAGCTCCAAGCCCTGTTGCAGTATTATTACTTCCATCGATATTAAAGTGTAAAGTATTTCCTCCAGTTGCGGTATTGGCAAAGCCAATTGTATTTTTGTAAAGTGCTGAAACACCAGTTGCAGTATTGAGATTTCCTGTTGTATTGTAAGTAAGTGCACTTACGCCACTTGCGGTATTTGAATGACCTGTTGTGTTTGAATTAAGAGAATAGACACCATTTGCTGTATTGTTAAAGCCTTTAGTATTGTAAGCTAATGCCGATGATCCACTAGCAGTGTTTCCAAACCCAGTAGTATTTGTTGCTAATGCACTATAACCCGAAGCAGTATTATCTATTCCGGTAGTGTTAAAATAAAGTGCATTTGCACCAATTGCGGTGTTTTGCGCTCCACTTACATTGTTTTTAAAAGCGTTATATCCAATAGATATATTGTCAAATTCAATTCTTCCTGCTGGTTGTTCATTTCTCTTGAAAACAACATCATTATTATCTGTAGTTCCAATAAAATTTGAGGATGCATTAGTACCAGCATTTCCTGATGTTCCCCAAGAATTTTTACTATTTTCAGCATACAAAGCATACGGCACACTCAATAATTGACTTGTTCCGACGATAGTATAATTGGTGTCACCTGCTGGATCGGTTTCGGTTTTTATGAAGTAAATTCCAGATTCCCAATTTATATTAGCAAAAACACCAGTTGTGACTGTTCCATTACCAATTTGTAATGTTATTAAGCCATTTGCATTGGTAGTTGTGGTTTGTGTTTCAACATAAGTTGCTGTTCCTGTTGCTGAACCTTGCAAAATACTGATTCGCATTCCAACATTTGTATTTGCTACAATAGCATTGGTCGTATTTCTTATTACAGCTTGATAACTCATTTTTTGAGGAGTATATGCTTGAGCAAAAACAGAGTTAACTGAGCAGATTGCAGTTAGCAATAGCAAAGATTTTATGATGCTTTGTATTGAATTTTTCATAATTTTATTTTTAAGAAGTTGTGTTTGTGTAAATTTATTCTTCGTATATAATTACTATCTTTAATGCTTTGGACAAAATATTCTCAGAATTTGTAACACTGTTTAATATGAGAATTCGTTCTGCATCAACATAATAGTTGAACATAAATCCTGCATTTAGCGTGTAAGAATCAGGAAAATACTCTGTATCGTTAGAATTTACCAAAACTGAAACAGAGAGTATTTTTGATAAGTTTAATCCGTGTCCTACAAGTGCAAAACTGCCCTCAGCACTTGCTGTAGTTCCAGTTAATTTTTTAACTTTTATTGCTGGCGCATCGCTACCTAATTTAGTAAAACCGTTCACCTCCAGTTTTGTAGTTGCTGGAAAAGAAGAACCAATGGCAACATTACCATTGTCTTGAATATTAAATCTTCCGCCTGGATTACCAGGTGCATCAACTTCTATTTTACCAAATCCGCCTATACTTAATGCTTTGCCCCCAAGCGAGGTTGGGCCTTCAATACGCATTGCATTTGCACTATTGCCAACATGCAATTTGTAGTTTGGGCCACCTATGCCTATACCAACATTTCCAGAATTAGTATTCGTTATACTTCCACCAACTGGAGTCCATTTATTATC
>NZ_JANLVD010000167.1:0-1562 GCF_031363805.1 Flavobacterium sp.
AGTTTTGATGAACCATCGGCACGTAAAGTACCCGTTAAAATAAGTTTTTTATAAAGTGTAGCATTGATTCTTCCAAAATATGATTGTAATTCACTTTTATTTCTAAAAGAAGTAGCTCTGTATTCTCGTTCTAGTCCACCTTCAATATTATCTATCAAATTTACTTGAGCAGCATCAAAACCTCTAGCAGTAGTTGTTGTTCCGTCTGCATCATATGAATAAAAAGAAAAACCTAGCAAACCATCTAATATGAAGTTATCATTAAATGTTTTGTTATAATTTAAAGTATGTTCAAATGTTTTGGCAAATTTAGTATTATTGAATACTGATGCTTGACCATATTTTTTTTGCTCTGGAGAGGTATTTGGAATTGCAGCTTGTGCCACATTTTGGATTTGGATGGATGGTAACAATTGCGATTTACGAATAGATGTAGAACTTTCAACACCAAATAAGAATTGATAATTTAAATTATTATTAAATTTCAAAGTAGTTTTTATACTAGCTAAAATTTTATTAGTATTTGTAAAATCTTTATAAGAATCTAACAATTGAACAGGATTTATATAAGTATCATTTATTACGTTATACGATCCATTTGGTTTCCTGATAGCATTTGTTGGATTCCAATATAGAGCAGTACCAATTAAATTACCAATAAAACCAGCGTTATTTGAAATTAAAGCAGCATCATCTTTTAGACCTGCATAATTAACTTTTGCATCCACTTTTAAGAATCCACCTAAAAAATCGTTAGAATTGTTTAAAGCCAATGTATATTTGTCTAATCCAGTATTTTTAACAATTCCATCAGTTGTAGAAGATCCAAATGATAGTCTAGTATTTGAATTTTCTGAAGATTTAGAAAATGAGACATCGTTATTGATCGTAATACCACTGCGTAAAACAGCATCTTTCCAGTCATAACTTCTTGAGCCATTATCTACCCCGCCATTTTTAACAAAAGCGTTTCCGTCCATAATTTCTAAATCACTTGAGAACTCGCTAAAAGCAACTGATGATGTATTATTAAATTGAGGTTCAGACGATTTTCCCTTTTTAGTTGTAATGACTATTACTCCGTTTGCACCACGTGAACCGTAAATAGCGGTCGAAGAAGCATCCTTAAGAATGGTCATGGTTTCGATATCGTTTTGATTGACAAAGTTTAATGGATTTCTAGCAGTTGAAGTTCCTAATAAATTATCGCCACCAGAAGATATGTCGCCACCATCTAATGGAACACCATCAACAACTATTAAAGGCTCATTTCCTGAACGTATAGATGAATTTCCACGAATTCTAATTGAAGCTGCCGCCCCAGGTTCTCCGCTTGAAGATATTACTTGAACTCCTGAAACTTTACCTCTTAACAAATCTGCTGGTGAAGTAGCAGAAATATTATCAAAATCTTTAGTTCCAATTTGATCAACTGCTCCAGTTGCATCTTTCTTTTTTACAGTTCCATAACCAATTACTACAACTTCCGATAGTTTGCTCGCTTCGTCTACCAATACTACATTGATGGTCGACTTCCCCGAAACATTTACTTCTTGAGTTTT
>NZ_JANLVD010000190.1:0-2644 GCF_031363805.1 Flavobacterium sp.
ACAAAATTTATATTGGAAATACGCAACAAAATATGCTACAAGTCATGAAAGCGTTTGGCAATGTCTAAAAGAAATTTTGCACTAATTGGCGCCACAATTGTTTCTATAATTTATGGTGTGACTTTTACGATTGCCAAAGATGTCATGCCAAAATACATAGAACCTTTTGGATTTATTTTGCTTCGGGTTGGTGGTACGACTTTACTATTTTGGATGGTTTCTTTATTTATTAAAACCGAAAAAATACAAAAAGCAGATTTCTTAAGAATTTTTGCAGCAGCATTTTTTGGTGTTACTTTCAATATGCTTACTTTTTTTAAAGGTTTGAGCTACACTTCCCCTATTATGGGAGCAGTTTTAATGGTGACAACTCCAATTATTGTGCTAATACTTTCTGCTATTTTGATTAAAGAAAGAATGGAAAACAGAAAAATTTTGGGCATTGTTTTAGGATTGGCAGGCACTCTATTTTTGATTTTGTATGGAAAATCGATGGTGAATGCACCAAATGCGAGTTTGGGAAATTTCTTGGTTTTTATAAATGCCGGTTCTTATGGATTCTACCTTATTATAGTTAAAAAATTAATGGACAAATACAATGCGTTTTCGTTTGTAAAATGGATTTATTTATTCGGGTTTTTAATGGTTTTACCTTTTGGATGGAGCGAGTTTAGCCAAATTGATTGGTCAAATATTCCAATAGATATTTTCTGGAAAATAGGTTTTGTAGTTGTATTTTCAACGTTTTTTACTTATTTGTTGAACTTGCTTTCCATGAAAGAATTGAAACCAACTACAGTGGCAGTTTTTATTTATTTGCAACCACTTTTTGCCACAATATTCGCCATAGGATTAGGCAAAGATGAATTGAGTTGGGTAAAAATCGGCTCTGCAATTTTGATTTTTGTTGGTGTTTATTTGGTTACTAGTAAGAAATCCCAAATCGTAATTCGTAAATCCTAATTTTACTATATATTTGTATCTATTACAATTTTTTATATATGATACAATCCATGACGGGTTTCGGCAAAGCTTCCTTGCAATTGCCAACAAAAAAAATAACGGTCGAAGTAAAATCGTTAAATAGCAAAGGGTTAGATTTAAATACAAGAATGCCATCGGTTTACCGAGAAATGGAATTGGGTTTGCGAAACCAGATTGCACAACAATTGGAACGTGGAAAAATTGATTTTTCATTATTTATAGAAATAACGGGCGAGGAAACTTCATCAAAAATAAATGTTCCAATTATTAGGGGTTATATCAATCAAATGAAAGCTGTAATTGCTGATGCCGATGAAACTGAACTTATGAAAATGGCGGTTCGAATGCCCGATGCGCTAAAAACTGAGCGAGATGAATTGGACGAAAACGAATGGAAACAAATTCAAACTGTCATTATTGAAGCATTGAATAACATTTCAGAATTCCGACAATCTGAAGGACTTTCTTTGGAAAAAGAATTCAGTTTGCGAATTGCCAATATTCGGGAGTATTTAAATCAGGCTATTGCATTAGATCCTGAAAGAATTCAGATTATAAAAGATAAATTGCAAACTGCCATTGCAGAATTGAAAGTAAATATCGATGAAAATCGGTTTGAGCAAGAACTTATTTATTATTTAGAAAAATTGGATGTTACCGAAGAAAGGGTTCGTTTGACCAATCATTTGGATTATTTTCTAGAAACCATTACTGGAAATGAAGCCAACGGCCGAAAATTAGGTTTTATTACCCAAGAAATGGGAAGAGAAATCAATACATTGGGTTCAAAATCGAATCATGCAGAAATGCAGAAATTGGTGGTTATGATGAAAGATGAGTTGGAAAAGATTAAAGAGCAGGTTTTGAATGTGCTTTAGAATTTTTAGACAAAAGAACAAAGAACAAAGACAAAGTGAATATAGATTTGAGATGAATTCGATTTTAAAAGAAGTTAAAGAATTAATTTTCGACATCTGTGATTTTGAACTATCTAATATTCAAATCGAAAAAGAAAGTTTAGAATATTGTGCGCATCAATTTGAAATTAATAACCAAAAAGTAGTTTTTCGATTGGCAAAAATAACCCCAACAAAAATTGGGCAATTTGTAACATTATGGAAACGAAAAACCGATAAAAGTCCTATCGAACCTTTCGAAATTTCTGATCCAATAGATTTATTTGCTATCAATGTAAAAACAGAATCTCGATTTGGACAATTTATTTTTCCAAAAGCGGTTTTGATTCAAAAAGGAATTGTAACAGATAAAAAAGAAGGCAAAAGGGCGATTCGAGTGTATCCATTCTGGGATTTGACAGAAAATAAACAGGCTCAAAAAACACAAAAATGGCAATTGGATTACTTTTTAGAAATACCTTTTGATGGAAATTTAGATGTAAATAGAGCAAAATTGCTTTATTCCAAAAAAATAAAAGATTAAATAAAAAAGCACTGTAATAAATTTGGCATAAATGGAAAAAGGAAAACTACTTGTATTCTCTGCGCCTTCAGGTTCTGGAAAAACAACCATAGTAAGGCATTTGCTGAAGCAAGAAGATCTCAATTTGGAATTTTCGGTTTCTTGTACAACGCGGGAAAAAAGAGGAGAAGAAGTGGATGGCAAAGATTATTATTTTATTTCGTTGTCAGCATTTAAAAAA
>NZ_JANLVD010000198.1:0-24151 GCF_031363805.1 Flavobacterium sp.
ATATTTAATTGGAACCAAGTTTCTGACCAAGTGCTTTGGAGTGCTGCACTTCAAGGTCAAAATTTGATGACTATTGGTTTTGGAAATACAATCAATGATTTTGATAGAAGTAAACTTTCAAACAATCAATCCATTCAAAAAGAATTATTCGATATTATTGAAAGATATGAAGGAAAAAAAATCAAAGACATTTTAGTTTCTACCGATGCATATTTGAATCTTTTTGACGTACAAATAGAAAAACAAGAAACCATCATTGCATTGAAAAAAAGCAAAGCATTGCGATATATTGAACCTGCAGATTACAGATACTTAGAAAACAATGCTGATTATCAAAAGAAAAAATCTAGCTCTGGATGTGGCTATGAAACAGCCACTCTTGCCAGTTCCGATTATACAACCATAACACCAAACGCCAAAGTTCCGTGGGCATTTTACCAACATAATATTCCTGCTGCATGGAATATTAGCACTGGAGCTGGTGTGACTATTGGCGTTGTCGATACTGGACTTTCTGGAAATCAAAGTTTGATGGGTTCAAGTTTTAATAACGGACAATCATCTGGAAGAAACGTTCAAAGAATTGTAACTTATGTAGATTCTTTTTGGCCTTGGAGTACTACAACAGATGGTATTAACGATAAATGTGGACATGGAACAAGCATGTCATCCGTAGCTACTTCACCTAGAAATGATAAGGGTTTGCCAGTTGGAGTGGCGTACAATGCAAATTTAATAACTTATAGAGCATCTTCTGATGTTTTACTTGAAGGATATCATGAACAAAATGGTGTTAAAAATGCTTTTACGGGATTGGCAAACAATGCAAATGTTAAAATTATTTCCATGTCAATGGGTTATATATTTTCGGTAGGAAAAATTGAGGACGGGATTAGATATGCACATAGCAAAGGAAAATTAATTTTTTGCGCAGGTGGAACGTCAACAACATTTACAAATTTTGTGGGTGTAATTTTTCCAGCTTGGATGTCTGAGACTGTTGCCGTAACGGGTATAAAAGAAGGGAGTACTTATCAAAAATGTGATGTTTGTCACTCAGGAAGTAAAATCGATTTTACAATAGTAATGGAAAGATTGGGTTCAGGAAATACAATGCCAGTAAATAGTTACTACGATAATCAATCCAATTATGTAGGCGGATCATCTGTTGCCACAGCTACAACTGCTGGAATTGCTGCTTTGGTATGGTCGAAAAATCCAAGCTGGACTCGTGATCAAGTTTTGAATAAAATGAAACAATCTTCTAGTTTTTATCCGAATAAAAATTCAGAATTTGGTTATGGAAATATCAATGCGCTTTTGGCGGTGCAATAACTTCAAATAATACAATTTATTAATTAAAATATTTGAATAGGATGCTGTAATTGGTATCCTATTTTTTTTCATTTAAATCTATTGAAGGATATTCGATTACACTGCATGAGAAGCAAAGTAGACTCCATGAGAAGCAAAGTAGACGTCGTGAGTAGAAAGTAGACGTCGTGAGTAGTAAAATAGACGTCGTGAGAAGCAAAGTAGACGTCGTGAGAACTAAAGTAGACGTCGTTAGAAACAAAGTAGACGTTGTGAGTAGTAAAGTAGACGTCGTGAGACTGGTCGATATTTTGTGTAAACTCAAAATATTGAACAGTCCCAAAGAAAGAGCACATTTAATTTTGCAATAAAATTTGATAATGATACTTTTGTATATGCAAAATCAAAATTCAAAAGACCCGCTTCACGGAATAACGCTTCAAAAAATATTGGAGCAACTCATTTCTTTTTATGGATTTGATACTATGGGAGAACTCATAAAAATAAAATGCTTCCAAGATAATCCTTCCATTAAATCAAGTTTGACATTTTTAAGAAAAACCGAATGGGCCAGGAAAAAGGTAGAAGAATTGTATATTGCTAGTTTAAATAAGTTTTAGTTTAGTTTATAGCAAATCATAATTCCGCCTCGGTAGGGCAAAAATTCTCCACTTTTATTGAAACGATCGGCAGTTTCATATCTTAAACCAGTATTAAGATCGTAACCTTTATAAAAAGATTGTATGCTTCCGCCACCAATAAAAAAATCTAGCAAAAACTTTTCTGACAACTTTTTTTGGTAGCCAATTGTGCTACCAATAAAATAACTATATCCTTTTTGATTATAATTCAATAGTTGATAATCCCATCTTTGAATATTAAAAGTGGCACCTCCAATATGAAAACCAGCGTAGAAACCATTGAAAGTTTCATTAAAATGATAACGAATCTCTGGAGTTACAATCAAAAATTTTAATGGAGCTCCATTTACAGATTTCCAAAATGAAGCAGTAACATCTGTTTGAAAAGTAAATCTTTCAGCAATTTTTGTTTCAAAACCTATATTAGGAACCAATGCCAAAGCGGTAATTCCGTTTATTTTCAGGTAGGTTTGTGCAAAACCCATTTGACAAATTAAAAAAAATAAAATAATCAATAATTTTCTCATATACACAATCATAAATATAAAATAAGCATTGGGTGTAACCTGTTAAATTTCAACAAATATTGAAATTAAAAATAATTCCACCCAACGCTTTATAAAAAGTAAAAGTAGTTAAAAATACTTTTTAATATTACAATTGATATTTTAAACCCAAATAAATATTTCTTCCTGAAGCATTTATTCCTGATGCAAAAGTTCTATATTGAATATCTAATATATTTTCTACGCCAGTAAAAAGCATTAAGTCTTTGTATGGTTTAACCGCTGCTTTAAAATTATAGGTTTCCCAAGCTGGCATTCCGTTTGCTGGAGCGTAAACCAAATTATCTTCACCACTATTGGAATAATCTTCCAAATATTTTTTGCCGTTGTAAAGCATATTTAAATCTAGATTTATCCATTTGTTTTCGAAATTAAACCCTGTTTTTCCATAAAATGGCGGAATATGATCTAACGGTCTTTTTGGATTTTTATCATTTGCTTCAACACGACCGTAAGTAAAATTGAAGTTCCCGTAAAACTTTAACAATTTTGTTAAATTAATTTTCAATGCTGTGGAATAACCAAAAATATTGGCCTTTCCAAGATTCTGATTGGCGGTTATTTTTGTAAGCAAACCATCGTAGGTAGTGTTATTTTGTCCATTTAAATTAAAATTGTCTGTAACAATAACATCAAATAAACGAGTGTAGAAGATGGTGTTGTCAAATTCGATTGTTTTATTATCAAATAAAGTAATATTTAAGTCTCCAGTTACATTTTTTTCTGGTTTTAAATCTGGATTTGGAACAATAAGAGAAACACCTTTTGCTGATTCAAATACTTTAGATAAATCGTCGATATTTGGTGTTCTAAAACCTGTAGCAATATTAAAAGCCACTTTTACATTGTCTGTAGAATTGTTTGCAATTCCTGCCGATGCGCTGTATGTGATGTTTTTTTGATTGATGTCTGAAAACGGAAACGGAAAGAAAGTTTTGTCTACAAATTCACTTTTCAGTGAAGCGTAACCAGCTCTAGCGCCAAAATTATAAGATGTTTTCTCATTTATTTTAGCAAAATAAGTTGCAAAAGCATCTGTTCTTAGTGTGAAGTTTTTTCCATCAGAATACCTTGTGCTTGCGGCAGAGGGAACATTTGTTAAAACATTTATTCTGGTAGCAGTAGAACTCAAATCATCATAATAAGCTTCTACTCCGTATAGTAACTCCCCTTTTCCAAGTTTTGTTTTTAAATCTGCATTTACAGAAAAAACATTAACTTTTTCAATTCTTGATACTTGATTTGGTGCCTTATAATTTCTTGTGATTCTGCTTTCTTCCACGTTTTGGTAATTGGTTCCAATACTCAAATCGCTGTTTAAAAAAGCTTTTTGTTTAGTGAATTTATATCCTGCCAAAATTCTTTTTTGTGGACCATAATTCCAAGTAGCAGTATTTAAATCTCCGTTCGATTTTAAATCTGTCAATCGGTCATATCTAGGAATATCTGTCGTGGTCGAAAACTGCAAATTCAAACTGTGTTCTGTTATAGCATTTGGTTTAAACAATATTTTCTGCATGGCATTGTATTGTTTGTATCCAGAGAATTTTTGTACTAATGAATTGTCATTTTTTACAATATTATCAATGCCGTTTAAGGTTTCAACATAATTTGGTCTTTCTCCAAAAAAATCATTGTTTCCATTTTTTTTGCTTCCCATTTTCAGATCTCCAAAATCATTATAAGAAATTGACGTTAAAGTAGCCCATTTGTTTCCAGAAAATCTAAAATCTACGTGACCAGATTTTTCTTGGTTGGCAGAGGAATATCTAGTATTTAAGCTTCCAGAGAATGGTCTGTTATTGTTTTCAGAAAGTAAAAATGGTCTTTTTGTAATTAAATTAATTGCCCCACCCAAAGCGTCACTTCCGTATGGAGTTGATGAGGAACCGAAAAGAATATCGGTACTTTCGATCATATTTTCATCAACAGTAATTACGTTTTGTAAATGTCCACCACGAAAAATAAGATTATTCATTCTAATTCCGTCTACAAGTAAAAGAATTCTATTGGATTCTAAACCTCTAATCACAGGGCTTCCGCCACCTTGTTGCGATTTTTGAACAGCCAATTTCCCTGAATTAGAAAGGATGTCGGCTGCGTTTTGGTAATTTCCAAATTCGATATCTTTTTGAGAAATAGTTTGAATTTGTTGTGTACTATTTTTTTTGGATTTAATGTATCGTTGCGATTGAAGTTTTACTTCTCCTAGTTGGTTGGTAGTTGAGGTATCTGTTTGCGAAAAACCAGCCATAGTAGCCATAAATGCTACAACAGTAATTATTTTTTTCATTATTTATGTAATTAATTATTAATATTTTTTATAGAAATAATTAATTAACATGGTGGTTTATCAAGTTTTAATACTGTATTTTTTGTATTTTTAGTAAGAGTAAAATAAACATTTGGTGTAAAAACCTCAATTCTTGCCATTATTTTTTGAGTTTCAATAATATTAATAACAGCAATAAAATTGAAAGTATTGAATGACTTTTTCTGATTAGAATCCGATTTTTTAGATTTATGAAACAAACTTTGAAGATTAATTCTCATTTGATTTTCAAAATTATCGGCAATAACTTGAACAATTACAATTTTATTAGTAATTTTAAATGAAGCAACATCGTAAAAAATATTGTTTATTTTTATTTCTTTTTTGTCATTAAAACCATTCCAAGTTTCAATGGAAATTTCCTTAGTTTCAGATAAAAGTAATTTCGAAATTTGATTTTGATGTCTTATTTGTTGAAAATTCTCGATTAAAGTTCCGGAAAATACAAAACACAACTGTAAAACGTAGGACGTTACAATGGTTACAATGGCTAGGTATTTAATTTTTTTCAACATCTAATATCTTACAAATATAATTTTATTTTTTGATTAGCGAGTATATTATAGTGTCTAAAAATTCGCCATTATAAAATTCATTCTCTATTAAATGAGCTTCCTTTATAAATTTGTTTTTTTCTAAAACTCTGGCTGATGCATGATTTCTTGGATCTATGATAGCTTCTAGTGAATGCATTTTCATTTTATTAAAACCATAATCAACAAGTAATTCAACCACTTCGGTTATAATTCCTTGACCGCTATATTCTGGCAAAAGCATGTATCCAATTTCAGATCTAAAATGTTCCCATTTAACTCTATAATGTCCAACTATACCTATTAGTTTATCATTGCCTCTTAATGTTACAGCCCAATTGATACCTTCGTTTGTATCAATTTTATCTTGAATCATTTTAATGTGACCCAAAGCTTCTTCAATTGTTGTAACCAATGGTCTTGGTATGTATTTCATTATTTCTGGGTTGCTTCTCAATGCAAATATTTCAGATACATCACTATCTTTTATTTGTCTTAAAATCAATCTTTCTGATTCTAAATTTTTGAAAGGTAAAAAGAAAAAATCACTCATAATTATAAAATTTCAATTGAAAAAAAGCTTTCAAATTTATTGTTAGGTTCTAAAATTTGGATGCCTTCTTTACCATATAAATTTCCATTTGAACTTTCTGAATCAGAGTATCCAAACCAAGGTTCAATACATAAAAAAGAGGCTTTATTTTTTGTCCAAATGCCAAGATTGGGAAAGTTACCCAAATGTAATTTAATGTAAGGTATGTTATTATGTAAAATAATTATTGATTTTGAGTTCAATTGCTTAAAAATTAAAGCATCTTTCTCAAATAATGAGTAACTTAAATTTAATTTATTATTTAAAGTTTCAATATGACGATATTTTTCTGATAATAATCCGTTTTCAAGTTCATAACTTATTAAATTTTCGTCTTTTTCAAATAAAATTTGATAGTTTTTAATATCATTATCAATAGTAAAAGCTGGATGTCCTCCTATAGAAAAAGGCATTTTTAAATTCGATTTATTAGCAACAAAATAGGATATGTTCAAACTATTTTCAATCAATTCATACTTTACTTGTAGTTCAAATTTAAATGGATACTGTTTTAAAGTATTTTCATTTTCAGACAATAAAAATAGAACTGAAGAGGCTGTTTTTTCAATCACACTAAATTCGTAATCTCTAGCAAAACCATGTCTTGGAAGCTTGTATTGGTTATTGTTTAAGGTGAATGAATTGTTTTTAAGCTGACTAACAATTGGAAAAAGTATTGGAGATGTTTTATTCCAAAATTTTTCATCTATTGTCCAAATATAATTATGTTCATTTTTAACCAAATTTTCAAGTTCGGCTCCAAATGATTTTATGTTTGCTGACAAATATTTATTTTGAATATTTATTTTCATCAAAAAATCTGTTAATTAAAATGCAAGATATCAATTCCTTTAAAATTATTTTTGTTTTTTTGTAACTTAATAAACAAAATTCTGACCTATTAACAAAAAATAAATTATGAATATCAAAATTAACCTCTTTAAAACCATTTGTGTATTGGCTATATTTTTTAGCTTACCAACTTTAAATGCACAAACTGGCGATACCAAATCTGTTTCAAAATATAGCTATCATGATGCTTTTGCGCCAGGTTTTTACACAAAAAACGGAACCGAGACACGTGCTGCAAGCGGTCAACCAGGTGCAAAATACTGGCAGAATCGTGCTGATTATAAATTAACAGCTGTTTTAAACGATAAAACAAACGAAATAGTAGGTACAGAATTATTAACATATACTAACAATTCTCCTGATAAGTTGTCTTTTATTTGGATGAATGTAGATCAAAACTTGTTTAGGAAAGACTCTCGTGGAAACGCAATTATTCCTGTGTCAGGCAGTAGAAATGGTGCAAAAGGGGAAGTTTTTAATGGCGGGCACAATATTAAATCTGTAAAAGTAATTGCTACAATTAATGGTAAATCTTTGGAACAAGACGCTAAGTTTTCTGTTATAGATACAAGAATGCAAATTATTTTGCCACAAGAATTGAAAGCAAATGGAGCTTCAATAAAGGTTAAAATAGATTTCTCCTATATTTCTCCACTTTATGGTTCGGACAGAACTGGTGTACTTGAAACCAAAAATGGTAAAATTTTTACTATTGCACAATGGTATCCAAGAATGTGTGTTTACGACGATGTAAAAGGTTGGAACACGCTTCCATATATGGGTGCAGGAGAATTTTATTTGGAATATGGCGATTTTGATGTAGCCATTACAGCACCTGCAAATCATGTTGTGGTTTGCTCTGGGGATTTATTAAATCCTACCGAAGTTTACACAGCAGAACAACAAAAACGTTGGGCAACAGCCAAAAATAGTGACAAAACTGTCATCATCCGATCTGCTGAAGAAGTTACAAATGCCAGTTCTAGACCATCAGGAAAATCTATGCTAACTTGGAAATTTAAAATCAATAATTCCCGCGATGTTGCTTGGGCTTCATCTGCTGCTTTTGTTGTTGATGCGGCCAAAATAAATTTACCTTCGGGTAAAAAATCTTTAGCAGTTTCAGTTTATCCTGTTGAAAGTAATGGCGGAAACTCATGGGAACGTTCTACAGAATATACCAAAACATCTATAGAAAATTATTCTAAAAGATGGTTCGAATATCCTTATCCACAAGCAGTCAATGTAGCTGGTAATGAGGGTGGAATGGAATATCCGGGTATAGTTTTTTGCAGTTGGGAATCCAAAGCTGCAGATTTATGGGGCGTTACTGACCATGAATTTGGACACATTTGGTTTCCTATGATTGTAGGTTCAAACGAACGATTATTTGCTTGGATGGATGAAGGTTTCAATACTTTTATCAATTCTTTGAGTTCACAAGATTTTAATAATGGCGAATACAAACAGCCTGCTGCGAACATGCATCAAGTGGCTGGTGTTTTAACAAATCCAGAAATGGAACCTATGTATTCTGCGCCAGATGGTTTGAAAGAAAAAAATCTAGGTGTTCTGGCTTATTTTAAACCTGGAGAGGGTTTGGTGATGTTGCGTGAGCAAATTTTAGGCAAAGAAAGATTTGATTTTGCTTTTAGAACTTATGTAGACCGTTGGGCTTACAAACATCCAACTCCAGATGATTTTTTTAGAACTATGGAAAATGTATCGGGTGAAGATTTGAATTGGTTTTGGAGAGGTTGGTTTATGAACAATTGGAGATTTGATCAAGCGGTTTCAAGTGTTAAATATGTAAAAAATGATGCCAAAAATGGTGCTATTATTACTATCGAAAATCTTGAAAAAATGCCATTTCCAGTAATTTTGGATGTTAAAACCAAATCTGGAAAAGTAACTACTATCAAATTGCCTGTTGAAATTTGGGAAAGAAACATCAGTTGGTCATTCAATGCAAATACAACTGAAGAAATTGAAAGCATCACACTCGATCCAAATCATGTTTTTCCTGATGTAAATCCTGCAAATAATACTTGGACTTCTGGCACTGGAAGTATAGAAAAAGCGGTTGTTTTGGATGGCTATGCTGGAACTTTTTCAAGTAAACAAATTCCACTTAAAATTGTATTTAAAGAAGAAAATGGCGTTTTAATGGCTGAAGCAACAGGACAAGGTTCTATTGCTTTGGATCCAGCAGGAAAAGACAAATTTAAATTTGAACAAGGAGGAATCGAATTTGAATTTAATGAGTCTAAAACTGAAATGACGCTAAAGCAAGGCGGACAAAATATAATTTTTAATAGAGAATAACACTATTTTTTTTAATACAAAACCCTTTTAGAATTCAATTTCTAAAAGGGTTTTTTTATGCAACAATCCAAATAATTTGGGATTGTTAACTATTTTCAACTAATTCCGTTTGATTTCTAAAAACTAATTTTCCATCAAAACTATCAATCAAAATAATAGAATCTGTTGTTACTTTTCCAGACAAAATTTCTTTTGATAATTCATTTAATATTTCTCTTTGTATAACCCGTTTTACTGGTCGGGCTCCAAATTGCGGATCATATCCTTTTTTAGACAAATAATCAATCGCTTCTGGTGTGGCATCCATCGTGATGTTTTGAAGCGCCAGCATTTTAGTCACACTTTTTAATTGCAAACCTACTATTTGTTTGATGTTATCGTTCGTAAGTGGCGTAAACATAACGATCTCATCAATTCTGTTTATAAACTCTGGACGAACGGTTTGTTTCAATAATCCTAGAACTTCCACTTTTGCCAGTTCGGTTGCGGCTTCAACACTACCTTTTAAATTTTCAAATTTATCTTGAATAATCTGGCTTCCCATATTGGATGTCATTATGATAATTGTGTTTTTAAAATCGGCCAATCTACCTTTATTATCCGTTAATCGACCCTCGTCCAAAACCTGCAACAATATATTGAAAGTGTCTGGATGCGCTTTTTCGATTTCGTCTAATAAAATTACGGAATAAGGTTTTCTGCGAACGGCTTCTGTTAGTTGTCCACCTTCGTCATAACCTACATATCCTGGAGGCGCACCAACCAAACGGCTTACAGAATGACGTTCTTGATATTCGCTCATATCAATTCGGGTCATTGCATTTTCATCATCAAAAAGATATTCGGCGAGTGCTTTTGCCAATTCGGTTTTTCCAACACCAGTTGTTCCAAGAAATAAAAAGGTTCCAACTGGTTTTTTCATATCTTGTAAACCCGCACGACTTCTACGAACAGCATCGCTCACAGCTTCGATGGCTTCTTCCTGACCCACAACTCTTTTGTGTAGTTCTTCTTCAAGTTTTAATAATTTTTCTCTTTCGCCTTGTAGCATTTTTACCACAGGAATTCCTGTCCATTTTTCTACCACTTCCGCAATATCCTCACGAGTAACTTCTTCTTTAATCAATGAAGTTCCCGATTGATTTTCAGCCAGCTGTTTTTGCGAAACGTCCAATCTTTCTTGTGCTTCTTTTATTTTTCCGTAGCGAATTTCGGCTACTTTACCATAATCGCCATCACGTTCGGCACGTTCCGCTTCATATTTAAAATCTTCAATTTCGGTTTTAATGGCTTGAATGGAATCTACCACATCTTTTTCGGACTTCCATTTGGCATAAATCTCGTTGCGTTCTTCTTTGAGATTTGCCAAATCCATTCCGAGAATTTTGAGTTTACTTTCGTCTTTTTCTCGTTTTATAGCTTCAATTTCAATTTCTAATTGCATTATTTTTCGATCCAAAACATCCAATTCTTCGGGTTTAGAATTAATTTCCATCCGCAATTTTGATGCTGCTTCATCCATTAAATCAATCGCTTTGTCTGGCAAAAACCGATTGGTAATGTAGCGTTGCGATAATTCGACAGCCGCAATAATCGCATCGTCTTTAATTTGAACTTTATGATGCGTTTCGTATTTTTCTTTAATACCCCGAAGAATAGAAATGGCGCTTTCGGTATCAGGTTCTTCAATCATAATTTTTTGAAAACGACGTTCTAGAGCCTTATCTTTTTCGAAATATTTTTGATATTCGTCCAATGTAGTCGCGCCGATTGCTCTCAATTCGCCACGAGCCAAAGCTGGTTTCAAAATATTAGCGGCATCCATTGCGCCTTCGCCACCACCAGCGCCCACGAGGGTATGAATTTCATCTATAAAAAGAACAATATCGCCTTCGGCAGCAGTAACTTCTTTAACCACGGCTTTTAGTCGTTCTTCAAACTCACCTTTGTACTTTGCACCAGCAATTAAAGCACCCATATCCAATGAAAATACGACTTTATCTTTAAGATTATCTGGTACATCTCCATCTACAATTCGGTGCGCCAAACCTTCGGCAATAGCAGTTTTTCCGACACCTGGTTCGCCTACCAACATCGGATTATTTTTTGTTCGTCGGGTTAAAATTTGTAAAACCCTGCGAATTTCTTCGTCGCGACCAATAACAGGATCGAGTTTTCCATTTTTTGCCAATTCGTTCAGGTTGCGAGCATATTTATTTAAAGAATTGTAATTTTCTTCGGCTGAAGCCGATGTCACTCTTTCTCCTTTTCGTAATTCCTCGATAGCGGCTTTTAAATCTTTTTGCGTTACGCCTTGGTCTTTTAAAATTTGAGCAACTTTGCTTTTTGAACCAAATATTGCTAAAATTAAATGCTCAATAGAAACAAATTCATCGTTCATTTTTTGAGCAATAATTTCAGCTTCATTTAGTGTTGTATTTGCAGTTCTAGAAAGCATAACTTCTCCTCCAGAAACTTTTGGGAAACTTTGAATAGTGCTGTCTAAAATTTGTTCAAATAAGGAAACATTTACGTTGAGTTTCTTCAATATAAAAGGCAAAACATTTTCGTCAACTTCAAAAATAGCTTTAAAAATATGTTCATTTTCTATTTGTTGCTGTCCCAAACTTTGCGCCAATTGTTGTGCTTTCTGAATGGCTTCTTGCGATTTGATTGTGAATTTATTGATATTCATTTTTTTATGTTTTTAGTTTTTTATTCGGATTTAATTTTGAAATTACTATTGCAAAATAATGTTTCTATAATAATTTCGACAATATGTGTTCCAATAGTAATTTTAGGACAAAATGGCTGTTTTCAAGTAGTTTACATTATTTAATGTACGACAAATTGTCTCAGTGAATGTCAATTGTTGTATAAATAAAAAAATCCAAAAAAAAATCCCAAACGTTCTGTTGGGATTTAGAGCAAAGTATAAAAAAATTACATTTTAAATGGATACCATTTTATGTCTGAATTGGAAGAATTAACTACATTTTCTATAAATGCCATTCCGCGAACACCATCGTTTTCATTTGGGAAATCGAGCATAATTTCGGTTGGTTTTTCTCCATTTAATTCGCATAATAAGGTTTGTGCGAAGTTTTTATAAATGTTAGCAAAAGCTTCTAAATATCCTTCTGGATGACCGCTAGGAGTTCTACAATTTGAAGTCATAAACGGACTCAAATTTCCATAATTTGCGCCAGCACGCAAAATCTGAGTTGGCGCATCAAGCCATTTTAAAAGTAAAGTATTGGGTTCCATTTGATGCCATTCTAAACCACCTTTTTCTCCGTAAACTCTTATTTTTAAAGCATTTTCTTCGCCAGCAGCAACTTGCGAAGCCATCAAAACTCCATTCGCACCATTGTTGAAACGGAGCAATACATTGCCATCGTCGTCTAAATTTCTACCTTCCACTTTAATTTGTAAATCGGCACACAACTCCGTAATTTCTAAACCAGTTATGTATTCAGCCAAATGAGCTGCGTGCGTTCCGATATCGCCCATTGAGCCACTTTTTCCACTTTTAGCTGGATCTGTTCGCCAAGCAGCTTGAACATTTCCTTCGCGTTCAGATAATCGGGATAACCAACCTTGCGGATATTCAACCCAAACTTTTCGGATATTGCCTAAATCACCATTTTTCAACATGGCTTTTGCTTGTTTGACCATGGGATAACCTGAATAAGTGTGGGTCAAACAAAGTCTTTTTCCAGATGCTTTAACTTTCGCTTGAAGCAATAATGCTTGCTCATAGGTTAGCGTCATTGGTTTTTCTATAACCACATGAAATCCTTTGTCCAGAGCCAACATCGCAGGTTTAAAATGTGCAAAATTAGGAGTGACAATTGTAACAAAATCTATCCTTTTATCATCAGGAAGTGCCGCTTCTTTTGTTAGCATGTCTTCATAATTCAAATAAATTCTTTCATTATCTAAAAATAAATCTTTTCCCGATGCAATTGCAATATCTGGGTTTGTACTCAGAGCACCACATTTTATCTCAATCAAACCATCCATTGCTAATGCATTTTGATGAATTGCACCTATAAAAGCACCATTTCCTCCACCAATCATTCCCATCCTCAGTTTTCTTGAATTCATAAGTTGTAACTTTTAATGTTTTAATCGGTATAAAAATACTAAATATATTTTAACGATTAAATTAGATAATATTAACTTTTTTGGTTCAAAAAAAATGAATAATGTAAATTTAAATTTGTAAGTTTGAGTTCTTTATAAAAACAAGTCATTTTTTCGGAGTTTAAAATCGAGTTTTTCATTATAGTAAATTTAATTATTTAATATGAGAATAAATACAAGGATTCAATTGTCTGTAATGATGTTTTTCAATTTCTTTATTTGGGGAATTTGGTTTGTAACAATGGGAACTTTTTTGACAAAAGGTGCTATTGCAGCAACTGGAGCACAAACCGGAATGGCATATGGCACACAATGTTTGGGAGCAATTATCGCTCCATTTATAGTAGGAATGATAGCAGATAAATTTTTTGCAGCACAAAAGATTTTAGGAATTTTACATTTAATAGGTGCCGGTTTGCTTTATGTGATTTGCAACAGTACCAACTTTGATTCTTTTTATTCATTATTGCTAATTTATATGATTTTATTTATGCCAACATTAGCTTTAGTAAATTCAATTTCATTAAATCAAATTCAGTATGCAGAAAAAGAATTTTCAAAAATTAGAGTTTGGGGAACTATTGGTTGGATTGCAGCAGGATTAATCATTGGTTGGATGGCTTGGGAAGCTTCGCCAAAAACATTAAATATTACTTTTTTAGTAGCTTCAATAGTTTCGGTTAGTTTTGGAATTTATTGTTTCTTTTTACCCAATACGCCACCGCCAAAAGCAGGAAAATCTGTTAGTTTTTCAGAAACAATTGGTCTAGATGCTCTCAAAGTTTTGGCTGATAAAAACTATTTGATATTCTTTATTGCTTCTATTTTAATTTGTATTCCGTTGGCCTTTTATTATGGGCAGGCGAATCAATTTTTAAATGAAGTTGGAGTACAAAGTGCAGCCGCAAAAATGACCATGGGACAAATGTCTGAAACATTATTTTTATTTCTAATGCCTTTATTTTTCATAAGATTTGGAATCAAACAAATGTTACTCATAGGAATGATTGCTTGGGTTTTAAGATATTTATTATTTGCATACGGAAATGTTGATGATAATCTTTGGATGCTTTATACTGGAATTATTTTACACGGTATTTGTTATGATTTTTTCTTTGTTACAGGACAAATTTATACCGATCAAAAAGCAGGAAAAGCGGTGCGTTCTTCGGCTCAAGGTTTGATAACCTTAGCAACGTATGGACTTGGAATGTACATCGGTTTTTATGTTGCCGGAATGATTGTAGATCAAAATGCCATTAATACTGGCCACAATTGGAATAAAATTTGGATTTTCCCGTGTTTGTTTGCTGCGGGAATATCACTTATGTTTTTTGTATTCTTTAAAGAAAAAGCGAAGGTTAAAACTGAAGTTTAAATGATGTAAACAATAAAAATGAACAGAAGAGAAGTCATAAAAAATCTTACACTAGGAAGTTTAGCCTTTCCTACATTGATTGATTTGTCTTCTAATAATTTAAATCTAATAAATGAAAAAAGCTACAATTTAAAAGGTAATATCAATCATTCTGTTTGCCGATGGACCTATGAGCATCTTTCAATTGACCAATTGTATTTGTTAGTAAAAAAAATAGGTTTCTCAGCTATCGATTTGGTTGAACCCAAAGATTTTTCAATTTTAAAGAAATACAATATATATTCTTCAATGTGTACTGGGGCTCACATCAGTCTAGCTGAAGGTTGGAACAACCATAAATATCATGAAGTTTTAATTAGTAATTATTTAAAACATATCGATTTAGTGGCAGATGCGGGCTACAAAAATTTAATATGTTTTAGTGGCAATCGCAACGGAATGTCAAATGAAGAAGGATTGCGAAATTGTGTTTTTGGTTTGAAACAAATAATAGCGAAAGCAGAAAAAAGAGGCGTTATAATTCAAATGGAATTGTTTAATAGTAAAGTGAATCATCCTGATTATATGGCAGATTCTTCAAATTGGGGTATTTCACTTTGTAAACAGTTAGGAAGCGAGAATTTTAAATTGTTGTATGATATTTATCACATGCAAATCATGGAAGGTGATATTATTAGTACTATTAAAAACAATCATCAGTATTTTGGTCATTATCACACTGCTGGTGTTCCTGGTCGACATGAAATAGATGACTCACAAGAATTAAATTATGCCGCTATAATGAAAGCGATTGTAGCAACTGGATATAAAGGTTATGTGGCACAAGAGTTTATGCCATTATCTAAAAATAAAGATAAGGCATTAGAAATTGCAATTAAAATATGTGATGTATAATAAATTAAAATATGAATGATGACAAATAACACTTATGATGCAATTGTTGTTGGCTCAGGAATATCTGGGGGTTGGGCAGCAAAAGAATTAACTGAAAAAGGTTTAAAAGTATTGCTGCTAGAAAGAGGTCGTAATATAGAACATATTAAAGATTATACAGAACAAAATAAACCTATTTGGGAATACTCACATCGCCATTACAGGCCTACCAGACAAATGATTAAGGATTATCCAGTTCTAAAAAGAGATTATCCTCTCAATGAAAGAAATCTTTCTTATTGGGCAAGCGATAAAGAAAATCCCTATACTGAAACAAAACGATTTGATTGGTTTAGAGGTTATCAAGTAGGCGGTCGTTCCTTAATGTGGGGAAGACAAACGTACCGTTGGAGCGATTTAGATTTTGAAGCCAATATGAAAGATGGTATTGCTGTCGATTGGCCTATTCGTTATAAAGATATTGAAAAATGGTATTGTTATGTTGAAAAATTTATTGGTGTAAGCGGTTCTGTAGAAAATTTACCGCATTTGCCCGATAGTGAGTTTTTGCCACCTATGGATTTGAATATAGTTGAAAAAACTGTTGCTGCGCAAATTCGAAAACATTATGATGACAAACGCAGATTAATAATAGGAAGAGTAGCACATGTAACCAAACCAATTCCTGGAAGAATTCCATGTCAATATCGAAATATGTGTTGGAACGGATGCCAGTTTGGTAGCTATTTCTCTACACAATCTTCAACTTTACCAGCCGCTGTAAAAACGGGGAATCTGACTTTAAGACCATTTTCTATAGTTAAAGAAGTAAATTATGATAAAGACACTAAAAAAGCCACAGGAGTAACAGTTATTGATGCTGAAACGAATGAAGTAATAGAATTTAAAAGTAAAATAGTTTTTTTATGTGCCTCTACATTAAACTCGGCTTGGATTTTAATGAATTCGGCTCAAGATGTTTGGAAAGATGGGTTAGGAAGCAGTAGTGGTGAATTAGGTCATAATATAATGGACCACCATTTTAAACTAGGCGCTTGGGGAGAATTTGAAGGATTTGAAGATTCCTATTATTATGGATTTAGACCCAATGGCTTTTATATTCCAAGATATAGAAATCTAAATAAAGAAGGAAAAAGAGATTATATAAGAGGATTTGGTTATCAAGGCGGAGCATCAAGAACTGGATGGGAAAGTCAAGTAGCTGAGATGAATATTGGAAAAGATTTAAAGGATGTATTAGGAACTGTTGGTGGTTGGACTATTGGTGCGACCGCTTTTGGCGAAATTTTGCCATATCATGAAAACAAAATTAGTCTAGATCCTATTAAAAAAGACAAATGGGGCTTACCTGTTTTGAATATGGATGTCGAATTGAAAGAGAATGAAAAGAAGATGAAAATAGACATGAAAAATGATATGAAAGAAATGCTTGAAAAAGCTGGAGCAAAAAATGTCGTCACTTATGAATCTGAGTATGCGCCAGGAATGGGAATTCACGAAATGGGAAGTGCCAGAATGGGGTTGGATCCCAAAACTTCGGTTTTAAATAAAAACAACCAAGTTTGGGATTGTCTAAATGTTTTTGTAACCGATGGATCTTGCATGACATCTGCAAGTTGTGTTAATCCGTCGTTAACCTATATGGCTTTTACAGCTAGAGCCGCAGATTTTGCAGCTTCAGAATTGAAAAAAGGTAACTTATAAAATGTAAAAGTATGACTCGTAGAGATTTAATAAAAAATATTGCACTATTAAGCGGTGGTGTATTTATAGGTTCCAGTTTTCTTTTAGTAGGTTGCAAAAATGAGAATTCTGGCGCGCTAGTTTTTGGAGAAGAAATATTTGATTTACTATCTGAAGTGGCAGAAACTATGATTCCAGAAACGACTACTCCTGGCGCAAAATCGACTGGTGTGCCAAATTTCATAGGCAAAGTATTTGAAGATATTTATACAAGTAAAGAACAAAAAGATTTTTTAGCGGCTCTAAAATTAATCAATACAAAAGCGAAAGAAAAAATAGGAAGAGATTTTGTAGATTTATCTCAAGAAAAAAGAGAACAAATAATCAATGAAGTAAAAAATCCAAAAGACCTTGGATTTTTAGCACTATATCAAATAGTTTTATATGGATATTTAACTTCCGAAGAAGGATTAAAAGCCAATTTTAGATACACACCAGTTCCAGGCAAATTTGTTGGTGATATTCCGTATAAAAAAGGCGATAAAATGTATATGGGATTAAGTTTATAATGTTTTAAAATTATTAGTTATGAATAGAAGACAATTTGTTGTCAAAACTGGTCAGGCTACAACTTTATTAGCCTTATTTCCAAACATAGCTTGCGGAAGCAAAACAGTGTCTACTGATGGTATTTTTAAAGAATTCGGCATTCAATTATGGACATTGAAAGATGTGATTAATGACAATCCCAAAGAAATTTTTCAGCAAATTGCAAAAATGGGTTATACACAAATTGAAAGTTTTGAAGGGGAAAAAGGTATTTTTTGGGGAATGAAACCAAAAGAATTTAAAACTTTTCTAAACGGAGAAGGATTAAAATTGGTAAGTTCTCATTGTGACTGGACAAAAGATTTACAACAAAAAGCGGCTCAAGTAGCAAGTATTGATGGGAAGTATTTAATTTGTCCATGGTTAGGACCACAAAAAAGCATAGATGATTTTAAAATATACGCAGACAAATTCAATAAAGCGGGTGAAATATGTAAAAAAGAAGGAATTACATTTGCCTATCACAACCACGATTATTCTTTTAAAGAATTAGAAGGACAAATTCCACAACAAGTATTAATGGATTTTACAAATCCAGAACTAGTCGCTTTTGAAATGGATATATATTGGGTTGTAACAGCTGGAGTGGATCCTTTAGAATACCTATCAAAATATAAAAATCGTTTTAAATTATGCCACATAAAAGATCGAATAAAAAATACAACAGAAGCTTTTGCATCTTGCACACTTGGAGACGGCTCGATAAAATATGCTGAAATTTTAACCAAAGCCAAAACCTACGGTATGGAATATTTTATATACGAACAAGAAAAGTACAATAAAAAAGGAGCTTTATTAAATGCAAAAGAAAGTGCGTTGTATTTAAAAAAAATGTTACGATAAAAAGTCAAAAAGACAAATGAAAACTATAAAAGGCCCAGCAATATTTTTAGCACAATTTTATGGAGATAAACCACCATTTAATACAATCGATGGTATTTGTCAATGGGCTTCAAGTTTAGGATACAAAGGGGTACAAATTCCTACATGGGATGTTCGATATTTTGATTTAGAAAAAGTAGCAAATGACACCGTTTTTGCAAACGAATATAAAGCAAAAATAAATAGTTACGGGTTGGAAATTACAGAATTATCAACACATTTGCAAGGACAACTAATTGCTGTAAATCCTGCTTATGACAAATTATTTGATGGTTTTGCACCAGATTCTTGCAAAAATAACCCAAGTGAAAGATACAAATGGGCAGTACAACAATTAAAATGGGCAGCAAAAGCGTCCCAAAATTTAGGATTAAATGCTCATGCTACTTTTAGTGGATCATTACTATGGCAAATGGTCTATCCGTGGCCTCAACGTCCAGCTGGACTTGTTGATGAAGGTTTTACAGAACTAGCAAAAAGATGGACTCCCATTTTAAATGAATTTGATAATTGTGGTGTCGATTTGTGTTATGAGGTTCACGCTGGCGAAGATTTACATGATGGCATTTCGTACGAGTTATTTTTAGATAAAGTAAACCAACATCCTCGTGCTTGTTTGCTTTACGATCCATCTCATTTTGTACTTCAATGTTTAGATTATGTAACCTATATTGATCACTATCATGAGCGAATAAAAGCCTGTCACATAAAAGATGCCGAATTTAATCCAAACGGTAAACAAGGCGTTTATGGTGGCTATCAAAACTGGGTGGATAGAGCGGGAAGATTTCGTTCACTTGGCGATGGTCAAGTTGATTTTAAGAAAGTTTTCAGCAAATTGGCACATTATGATTTTCCAGGTTGGGCTGTTCTTGAATGGGAATGTTGTTATAAAAAACAAGAAGATGGCGCTAGGGAAGGAGTTGAATTTATCAAAAATCACATTATTAGAGTTACAGATAAAGCCTTCGATGATTTTGCTGGCGTTCAACAAGACGAAGAATTCAACAAAAAAGTGTTAGGAATATAAATTACAAACAATAAAATTTTTATGAAGAAAATAATTTTAATAGGACTCCTCGCTTCAGCAATTATTTCCTGTAGTGAAAAAAAGAAACAAAATTTATATGAAGATTCAGAATATACAAATGAGGAATCAGTTACTGATACTGGTTTCAAAAAAGGAGCCGATTTGATAGCAGCATCAGATTGTTTGGCATGCCATAAAATTGCTGAAAAATTGGTGGGACCATCCTATCAAGACATTGCGGCAAAATATACAAGTAATGATCAAACAGCTTTAATAAAATCTATCATGGAAGGAGGATCAGGAAAATGGGGAGAAGTTCCCATGACCGCTCATCCAGATATAACAAAAGAAGACGCTGGAGAAATGGTAAAATATATTTTATCTTTAAAATAATAATTTATTAAGTCATGATAAAAAGAACAATTATACTGGTAATGTCTATAATTTTTGGTTGTATTTTAATACTAGCATGTAAAAAGCAAACCAACGTAGCAACAGAACAAAATACAATCCATATTAAAAACGAAAAATTAATGGAAAATGTATTGTCTGAGGTCGAAAAAAAAGAAGGTTGGCAATTATTATTTGATGGGAAATCTTTGGATGGTTGGCACAAATATGGTACAGATTCTATTGGAAAAGCATGGATAATTGATGATCAATCCATTCATTTAAATGTTTCAGATAAGAAAGAATGGCAAGCAAAAAATGGTGGCGACATTATTTCGAAAGATGAATTTTCAAACTTTCATTTAAAATTAGATTGGAAAATTACCAAAAACGGAAACAGTGGTATTATTTTTTATGTTCACGAAGACAGCAATCTATTTAAATATCCATGGATGACAGGTCCTGAAATGCAAGTTTTAGATAACAATGGTCATCCAGATGCTAAAATAATAAAACACAAAGCAGGAGATTTATATGATTTAATTACATCAAAAGAAATGGTTAAACCCGCTTACGAGTGGAATCATGCAGAAATAATTGCTAGCAATGGGAAACTTGAATTCTATTTGAATGATGCCAAAGTTTTAGAAACCACAATGTGGAATGAGGAGTGGAAAAAAATGATTGCAAAATCTAAATTTAATGAGTTTCCAGGTTTTGGAACATATAAAACAGGCAAACTCTGTTTGCAAGATCATGGAGACAAGGTTTGGTTCAGGAATATTAAAATTATGCAACTAAAATAAAATGATTATTAGAACTCAGGTTTTTTGTAACTTTGCATAAAGTAAATACTATACAATATGAGTTTTTTTAAAAATATATTTGGAAGTTCTGAGGATGAAATTTCAAAGTCAAAAGTAAATTGGATTACACTCAACGATATCAATCAATTGGATGAAATTGTGGCAGAATCAAAATTTAAACCCGTAGTTATTTTCAAACACAGCACAAGTTGCAGTATTAGCAGAATGGCTTTGAAAGGTTTTGAAAGGGATTTTGATTTGGACGATGAGGTTTTGGTATATTTTCTTGATTTACTAAATTTTAGAGACGTTTCTAATAAAATAGCCTCTATGTTTGATGTCAGACATCAATCTCCACAAATTTTAATTATTAAAGATGGAATTTCAATTTACGATGCTTCTCATGAAAATATTGATGTCGCAATTTTGAAAGAAAAATTATAATGTAATAAAAGACGCTTTCAAAATTTTGAAAGCGTTTTAATTTAAGTTCATTATCTTCTAAACTTATTTTGAGAAATTATCCCTTTAAGTTTAGCTTTTAAATCTTCACCCGTATCATAAACCATTTGTTCGTTGTTAGGAAATTGAACTGCACGTTTATTAAAATATCCCATATAGCTATCATCGCAAGCATTTCTATCGCCATTGTATGTGGCATAAATGTGCTCGAAAATAAATTCGCTGGTTACTGGAAATGCTTCAATAAGTTGGTTGTTTCTAAAATCGATATAATCTATTTTTGCTGTAACTTGGCAAGATTTGAACTGCTTGAATTCATAAATATTGACTCTAATATTTTTAAAATTATCTACTTTTATCGCGTGACCCAAACTATCTTTCACCACATTTCCATTGGAATCAAGAAGTGTTTTCATGCCATCCTTGATTTGTTTTTCTTTGATAAATTCTTTCTCTTTAATTTGTTCTGGTGAAACATTTATATCACGAAAATTGACAATCATTCCATAATCATAAACAACATTTTTCTGTTTATTGCTATGGTAAACAGTCCATTTGTCATTCAGTCCAAATGTGCTAAAATCAAGCAAATCATCTTGCAATCTTTTTGGGATAATCATGTTTGTTTGATTTTTCGTATACACACTTACAAAATCTGTACCTTTAAATTTTGCCTCATCCATTAGGTTTCTTACATCTTTATAACCAGGATTGATGCTTTCCAAATAATCCATATCATCAAAAGATTTACGAATATCAAATTTATTTTTAGATTTTAAAAGCACAGTAGCATTATCGTACAAATATTTAGAAAGTGCATTTTTACTATTTACTATTTGATCACTATAATTATCAAATGGAAAAATGGCTTCCCTTCCTTTTTTTAATAATTGCAAAGGCAAAAGTGGACGAATACGCTCCTGACGAGAATTTAAATTCAAGTAGGCATTATATATTCGTTCCAAATTGGCAGGATTGGCATCTTTTGCTAGCATATCAACATTTCGCAAATCGCGTTCTTTTGCTTTAGCAAATGCTTCCTCAAGTAAGTAAACGTAATCTTGTTTGCCTTTAGCATCTTTTTTGGTACGTAAATTGTCGATAGCTTTATTTATAGCTCCGTCGTAGTCGCCATCACTGAGCATGGATTGCGTTTTTTTAACTCCACAAGCTGAAATTATAAATAAAAAAGATAATAGAAAGGTAATTTTCTTCATAAAGTAAGTTTTAAGTTAAGCAATATTTTTTTAATCTATAAGATAGTTATTTTTCAGTATTACAAACACTAAGCCAAAAAATTAACTTTTACATTAAATATGTCAAAATAAATTTGATAAATAATTATTTCATTTCGTTTGCTGGCAATAGTTTGCTGGAAACTTCCCCAAAACCTATACGAACTTTTTCATTTTGACAGAAACCTTTCATGATTACAGTATCGCCATCATTTATGAATTTTCGTTCAGATCCATCAGACATTTGGATTGGATTTTTTCCGCCCCAAGTCAATTCAAGCATCGATCCAAAACTGTCTGGAGTTGGTCCAGAAATAGTTCCAGAACCCATCATATCGCCAGAATTCACACGGCAACCATTGCTGGTATGGTGTGCCAATTGCTGACTCATAGTCCAATACATATATTTGAAATTGGATTTTGATATGACCAAAGTTTCTGCATTTTCAGGCTGAATAGCCACTTCCAAATTGATGTCGAAAGCATGATTTCCTTTTTGCTGTAAATATTTGAGTGGCATTGGATCTTGTTTTGGACTAGCAACCCTAAAAGGTTCCAACGCATCCATAGTAACTATCCATGGAGAAATTGATGAAGCAAAGTTTTTGGCTAAAAACGGACCTAATGGAACATATTCCCATTTTTGAATATCGCGCGCGCTCCAATCGTTCAATAAAACCATTCCAAAAATATAATCTTCCGCTTCATCAATAGGAATATTTTCTCCCATTATATTGGCATCTGTTGTTATAAATGCTGTTTCAAGCTCAAAATCAACTGCTTTCGACGGACCAAAGACTGGTTGTGTTTCTCCAACTGGCAATGTTTGACCATTTGGTCTATGCACAGGAATTCCAGATGGAACAATAGTAGAACTTCTACCGTGATATCCTACTGGAATGTGCAACCAATTTGGAAGCAATGCATTTTCTGGATCACGAAACATAGTTCCTGTGTTGGTCGCATGCTCTTTACTAGAAAAAAAATCGGTATAATCTCCAATAAATACTGGAAGTTGCATTTCCACATCTTGCATTTTAAAAATTACAATATCTCTGTGTTTTTTGTTTTCTTTTAATTTATTATTATCAACATCAAAAATATCTGCGATTCGATTTCGGATCAAACGCCATGTTTTTTTTCCATCAGAAATAAAATCATTAAGCGTGTCTTGCATAAAAACATCATCAGTCAATTCAATTCCTTCAAAATAATTTAATTGTTGTAAAGCACCTAAATCTATGGCATAATCGCCAATTCTTGTGCCAACGGTTACTATATTTTCTTTGGTTAAAAAAACACCAAAAGGAATATTTTGAATGGGAAAATCGCTGTTGTTATTAACAGTTAGCCAGGATTTCCGAGTAGGATTGTTTGACTTTGTAGGCATAGGTCTTGTTTTATTTGTTGAAAAAATTCGTTATCAAATAAAAATGCCTTGGTCGAACTGGCAAAGGATCAATTCGGCGGTCTCGACG
>NZ_JANLVD010000259.1:0-3448 GCF_031363805.1 Flavobacterium sp.
TCATTCTGATGTGCAAAGTTCTCAAGTTTTTCATGACTGATGCACTTCTCAAACTATCCATCGTTGGTCCCAAAAGCATACTGGCACCTGAATTTACATTTTTCAGATCGTTTATAAATTCTTGCGAAGCACAAACCACGCTTCCAACCGTATCGCTACTGCCATTAATGTATTTTGTCAAACTATGAATTACAATATCTGCACCCAGTTTTATTGGCGCAACAGACAATGGCGAAAACGTGTTATCTACCACCAATTTTAAATCATGTTTAATAGCAATTTTTGCCAAACCAGCAATATCAGCTACTTCCAGGAGTGGATTACTCACGGTTTCGCAATACAAAACTTTGGTGTTTGGCGTAATGGCTGCTTCCACAACATCTAATTTAGTGATATCCACAAAGGAAGTTTTGATTCCCATTCTTGGTGCAAAATTTTTCAAGAACGCATAAGTTCCACCATAAATAGTTCGGCTTGAAACAACATGATCACCATTGCTGCACAATTGCAATAATGTTGGTGTGATGGCGCCCATTCCCGAAGCGGAAACATTGGCAGTTTCCGTACCTTCCATTGCTGCCAGGGCTTTGTCTAAATACAAATTACTGGGTGATGAATGACGAGAATACAAGTAACAGCCTTCGGCGTTGCCTTCAAAAGTATCAAACATAGTTTTCGCAGAAAGAAACGTATAGGTTGAACTATCGGAAATTGAAGGATTTACACCACCAAATTCGCCAAAATATTGTAAATCTTGAATTTTGTCTGCTGGATTAAAAGTTTTCATTTTATTGATTTTTGAAATTGAAATTGATTTTTGAAATTAATTTTTTTTGAAGCTATTTCCAGCTTTCCACTTCAATCTTTTGCTTTTTAAAGAAAAAAGCAAAAGGATTTCCGTTGCAATCTGGGCTAGGTAATTCCATTTAATTGCTACATCAAAATAAATACAAATATGAATAATAATCAATACTTACATTAAAATATAGATTTAAAAACTAATATTAACAATATTATTAGATTTTTTAACTAACTTTATCTTCATTAAAACTAAATAATAGTTTATTTATTAATTTATTTCAATATCAATTATGGACTCTACTGATAAAAACCTTTTAAAATTATTACAAATAGACAGCAAAAGTACTACTAAAGAATTATCTTCAAAACTAAATCTTTCTGTTACAGCTATTTACGAGAGAATAAAAAAACTGGAAAAAGAGGGAATTATTTCCAATTATGTGGCATTGTTAAATCGAAATAAAATTGAAAAAAGCTTTGTGGTTTTTTGTCAAATCAAACTTATTCAGCAAAGTAAAGAATTCATTTTGGATTTTGAAAAAGAAGTCATCAAATTCAATGAAATATTAGAATGTTTTAATGTGAGTGGCGATTATGATTATATTTTAAAAATTGTAGTAAAAGATATGGAAGAATACCGTGATTTTTTAGTTAATAAACTATCAACATTACACCAAATAGGTAGTAAACATAGTACCTTTATGATTGGAGAAGTAAAAAACACTACTTTTATTTCTGTTTAATCAAAACATTATATTTAAAATGAAAAAAATCATCAAATACTTAGCTTTTTTTACACTATTGTTATCAATAATAAATTGTAAACCAAAAACTAGTCAGCAAAATCCAGAAACCAATCAAAATAATTTAAAGAGAGTTTGGATGTTGGTTGAATTTCAAAACTTTAAAAAAGAAGATTTGGTTAAAAATAAAGCACAAATGAATTTAACCGATTTGAAAAATCCAAAAGCAAATATGGGTTGCAACCAAATATCTTTTCAAATTGAATTAGAACAAAATAAAATTAAGTTCATGAATTTGAGAAGTACTAGGATGTTTTGCGAAAATGCTATGGAGCTGGAAAATGCATTTTCAAAATCGTTAGAACAATTTAATTCATATCTACTAGAAGGTCAAAAGTTGATTCTTAAAAATGAAAAAAATGAAAAAATAGTTTTCGTTGCACAAGATTGGGATTGATTTTAAATTTTTGAAATTGAAATTGAATTTTCATATTGAAATTGAAATTGAATTTGTAATTTTGCATCATCAATAAAAAAACAAAACTATGAGTTCATTTGACGTAGTCATTATAGGTTCAGGACCAGGCGGATATGTTTCAGCTATTCGTTGTGCACAATTGGGCTTTAAAACCGCCATAATCGAAAAATATTCAACTTTGGGCGGCACTTGCTTGAATGTTGGTTGCATTCCATCCAAAGCAATGTTATCATCATCTCATCATTATGCAGAAATTAAACATTTTGAAGAAAACGGGATTGAAATTTCTGGTGAAGTGAAGGTAAATCTCGAAAAAATGATTGCTAGAAAACAAGCAGTTGTAGATCAAACCGTGGGTGGAATTAACTACTTGATGGACAAAAATAAAATTACCGTTTTTACTGGAATTGGTTCTTTTGTAGATGCTACACATGTTGCCATTGCAAAATCAGATGGAACTTCTGAAACAATTGAAGGTAAAAATATTATTATCGCAACTGGTTCAAAACCATCTTCGTTACCTTTTATAAAAATAGATAAAGAAAGAATTGTTACTTCTACCGAAGCATTAAAATTTAAAGAAATTCCTAAACACTTAGTCATTATTGGCGGTGGTGTTATCGGAATTGAATTGGGTCAAGTTTATTTGAGATTAGGATCGCAAGTTTCTGTAGTAGAATATATGGACAGAATTATTCCAGGAATGGACAGTTCGTTATCTAAAGAATTGACTAAAGTTTTGAAAAAACAAGGAATGAAATTCTATGTTTCGCACAAGGTAAAATCTGTAGAAAGAAATGGAGAAATCGTTCTAGTTCAAGCCGAAAATACAAAAGGAGAAACCATTACTTTAGAAGGTGATTATTCGTTAGTTTCTGTTGGTCGTCGTCCATACACAGACGGACTTGCTACAGAAAAAGCGGGAGTTAAAATTACCGAAAGAGGTATGGTAGAAGTCAACGACCATTTGCAAACCAATATTTCAAACATTTACGCTATTGGCGATGTAGTTCGTGGTGCAATGCTAGCCCACAAAGCAGAAGAAGAAGGTGTGATGGTTGCCGAAATTTTGGCGGGTCAAAAACCACACATTAATTATAATTTAATTCCTGGAGTGGTTTATACTTGGCCAGAAGTTGCCACTGTTGGCCAAACAGAAGAACAATTAGTAGCTGCTGGAATTGCTTTCAAATCGGGAAGTTTTCCTTTCAAAGCATTGGGAAGAGCTAGAGCTAGCGGAGATTTGGACGGATTTGTAAAAATTCTTGCCGATGCAAAAACAGATGAAGTTTTGGGTGTTCACATGATAGGTGCCAGAACTGCAGATTTAATTGCGGAAGCCGTTACTGCAATGGAATTTAGAGCATCAGCCGAAGACATATCCAGAATGTCTCACGCACATCCAACATTTGCAGAAGCTATAAAA
>NZ_JANLVD010000260.1:0-10187 GCF_031363805.1 Flavobacterium sp.
TTTGGCAAAATAATTTCTTTTAACATTTGCTCCAAATTATTTTGAATGAGTAAAGTTTGCCCAAATTCTGATGTATTTTCTGTTTCAAAATCTAAATTTCTGCCACCACCGATCAAAATTCTATCATTTATATTTCTAAAATAATAGTAACCTTTATCCAAATGAAAAGTGCCTTTAATGTCTAAATTTTTTATAGGTTCAGTTATCAAAACTTGTGCTCTAGCTGGTTTTACTTCATGATTTGTCAGTTCACCTGCAAAACCATTGGTGGCAAAAAGAATTTTTTTAGTAATAAAATTAAAACCATTTACACTAATTTCAACATGGTTTCCATTGTCTAGAAAATCAGTGACATTTTGATTGTTTAAAATTAATATGCCTTTTGAATGTGTTTCTTTTAGCAAAGCTTGCATCATATTTCCAGTGTCAATCTGACCTTCAAAAGGATTAAAAATAGTATATTCTTTGATATTATTAAATCCAAATCGGTCTATATTTTTTTCAAATATTTCGGCTTTAAAAATAGGTTTTAAAATCTCATTAATGAAAGGTAGTTTTTGCAGGCATTCATCATAAGTAGATTCGTCATTTTTTAAAAACAATTCATAGCCTCCATACGGTTTAAAATCAATGGTTTGATCGCCTAGTTTTTTTCGCAATAATTGAAAACCATTCCAACGCTTGTGGATGAGTTCAATAACTTCCTCTTCGGAGTGTGATTTTAAATCATCAATAATTTCTGAAAGACTTCCAAAACAAGCAAAACCAGCGTTTTTTGTACTAGCGCCTTCTGGTAATGTTCCTTTTTCAAGGATTAAAATTTTACTTTCAGGAAATTTTTCACGCAAACGCAAAGCACAATGAAGTCCAACGATGCCGCTTCCTACAACTGTATAATCAACATTTGTAAACCAATTTTTGAGTTCCCAATAGCTGTAATTCATCGTTTGAAACTTATTTGAATGGTAGATCCTTTATTGATTTCAGATTGTAGCACTTTTATTCTTCCTTTGTGGTATTCTTCAACAATACGTTTCGTTAAAGAAAGTCCCAATCCCCAACCTCTTTTTTTGGTGGTAAAACCTGGTTCAAAAATAGTTTTATATAGCTTTTTAGGAATTCCTTTTCCTGTGTCCGATACTTTTATTTTTGTAATGTGTCCATCATCTTCAATAATTACAGCTATTGAACCACGACCTTTCATGGCGTCGATAGCATTTTTAATTAAATTTTCAATCGTCCAACTGTGCAAGGTTGGATTTATAGATATAGGTATTTTATAATCTGGAGCCTTAAATGAAAAAATTACATTTTTAGAAAATCTAGATTGCAAATATTCATAAGCTTTTTGGGTTTCTTCAACCAAATCTTTTTCTTCTAGGCTGGGTTCTGAACCTATTTTCGAGAACCTGTCGGTTATGTTTTGAAGTCTGTAAATGTCTTTTTCAATTTCTTCAACCGTATTGGAATCTACATTATCGGCTTTCATAATTTCGACCCAACCAATGAGTGATGATAATGGTGTGCCAATTTGATGCGCAGTTTCTTTTGCCATACCAGCCCAAAGTTTGTTTTGACCAGATATTTTTGAAGTTTTGTAATAATTATAAACCAAAGCTCCAAACAAAAAAATGATAAATACCAGAGCAACAGGGTAATATTTTAATTTATTTAGTAAAGGTGAATTTGCATAATATAAATACTGAAATTTCCCTTTTACATATTCAATTTCAATTCTTCTATTGTCACTTTTAAATTTTTTAATGAGTTTTTTTGCTTGCAATGTGTCTTTGATAATTTCATCGTCAATATTTTTACTACCTAAAACAGAATTGTCACTATTGGTAAGTATCAATGGAATAGTGGTATTGTTCTTTATAATTTGAAATGGCAGTTCCACATCGATATTTTCATTTACATTCATCAATGTTTTTTGTGCTTGCGCCCAAACTTCCATTTTCAAACGCTCTTCGTTTTTAAAGATCTGAAAAAAAGTGTAAGTATTCCATAAAATTAACAGAATAATCAGGAACGATGAAGTTATCAAAATCCATCTTGTATTGCTACTTCTATTGGTAAATTGCATACTTTTCTTAAAAATGTAAATATATAAAAAATGATGAGAATGAGAATTAAATTCGTAACGTGAAATAAAAAGCTTTTATTACTTTTGTAAAAACAATTCATTATGTTGAGTATTTCTCCAAAAGACATTACCATTGCACAATTACAAGGCTATTTACAAGGTGCAGTAAGTCCCAGACCTATAGCATTTGCGAGTACCATGGACAAAAATGGAAAACCCAACTTATCACCTTTTAGTTTTTTTAATGTTTTTAGTTCAAATCCACCTATTTTAATATTCTCGCCAGCAAGAAGAGTTCGCGGAAACACGACCAAACACACTTTGCAAAATGCTCAGGAAACAAAGCAAGTTGTCATCAATGTAGTGAATTATGATATTGTCCAACAAATGTCGCTGTCAAGTACAGAATATGCCGAAGGTGTGAATGAGTTTGTAAAATCTGGATTGACTCCCATTCCATCTGAATTGGTAAAACCGTATCGAGTGGCTGAATCGCCAGTACAATTTGAATGCAAAGTCAATGAAATTATAGAATTGGGTCAAGAAGGCGGCGCAGGAAACTTAATTATTTGTGAAGTATTAAAAATACATATCAACGAAGCTGTTCTGGACGAAAATGGAAATATAGACCAGTATAAAATAGATTTGGTTTCTAGAATGGGTGGCAACTGGTATTCACGCTCCAATCAAGGACTGTTTGAAGTGCCAAAACCCATATCGACGCTAGGAATTGGGGTGGATAATATTCCAGAATTCATCAAAAAAAGCCCTGTTTTTGATGGAAACGATTTAGGAATGTTAGGAAATGTTGAAGCCTTGCCTAGTGAAGAAGAAATTATTATATTTGTAAACGAAAATTTTGCAGTAAAAGGCGTTTTAAGTTCAGATGATGAGCAAAAAGTGCACTTGAAAGCAAAAGAATATTTGAATAATCAAGACATACTTTCTGCTTGGAAAGTATTGTTAGCAAAAAAATAATCATGGAAGTTACAGGAAAAATCAAAATGGTTGGCGAAGCCAAAAACGTAGGAAGCGGAAGTTTTTTGAAAAGAGAGTTGGTAGTTACTACCGATGAGCAATATCCTCAGCATATTCTTGTTGAATTTGTACAGGATAAATGCGATTTATTAAACAATTATCAAGTTGGAGAAGCAGTAAAAGTTTCTATAAATTTAAGAGGAAGAGAATGGGTTGATCCACAAGGAGTGACCAAATATTTCAATGCTATTCAAGGTTGGAGAGTGGAACGTTTGGCTCCGAATGCACCATCGCAATCGCCACCAATGCCAACAGCTGATACTTTTGAACCAGCCACAAATTTTAAAGAAGAAGAGCACGACGATTTGCCTTTTTAAATAGAACGAACAATAAAATTAAAAGTTAGAAGTAGGAAGTTGAAATCTTTTGCTTCTAACTTTTTGTTTTTTATCATTTTATTATGCAATATTTAACCGAAGAATTATATTTTCCACCCATTTCTGAAACTTCACCCGAAGGAATTTTGGCAGTGGGTGGCGATCTTTCAACAGAAAGGTTGCTATTGGCTTATGAAAACGGAATATTTCCGTGGTTTAACGACAACGAACCTATTTTATGGTGGTGTCCGCCACAACGAATGGTATTGTTTTTTGACGAATTGAAAATATCGCACAGCATGCGAAATACAATTAACAAAAATATTTTCAAAGTTACTTTTAATAAATCTTTTCAAGCAGTATTATTGGGTTGCCAAAACACCAAAAGAGAAGGTCAAGTTGGCACATGGTTAAGCGATGATATGATGGCTGCTTATTGTAAACTTCATGAAATGGGAAAAGCCATATCTGTTGAGGTTTGGCAGAATGATGAACTTGTTGGCGGTTTATATGGTATAGATTTAGGACACATTTTTTGTGGAGAAAGTATGTTTTCCAAAGCAAGCAATGCTTCGAAAATGGCTTTTATTTATTTGGTCAACTATTTAAAAGAAAATAATTATAAACTATTGGATTGCCAAGTTTACAACGACCATTTGGACAGTTTGGGTTGCAGAGAAATTCCAAGAGAGGAGTTTTTGACAATATTAAAAGATAACCCGTTGGGTGCAATTAATTAAATTAACTAAAAAATTGATTTACTATTAAAATAAAATCTATTATAACCAAAATGTCAGTCTGAGCTTGTCGAAGACCCAATTAAATGACACTTCGACAAGCTCAGTGTGACAAAATTGTAAAAATTTAGCTATAAAAAAATAATTAATCCAACGGGTTAAAAGATAACAAAATCCAATAATTATATTCTAGTCCAACAATCCAAAACATGATCATTAACCATTCCCGTGGCTTGCATGTGCGCATAAATCACAGTGGAACCTACAAATTTGAATCCGCGTTTTTTTAAATCTTTACTTAAAGCATCAGAAATTGGAGTTGTTGCTGGAACTTCGGACAATGATTTCCAATGATTCACAATAGGTTTTCCATCCACAAAACCCCAAATATAGTTGCTAAAACTGCCAAATTCTTCTTGAATTTTCATAAAAGCAACTGCGTTGGTTATGGTAGCTTTTACTTTAAGTTTATTTCTAATAATACCAGAATTTTGGAGCAATTCTTCTTCTTTTAAAGTATTGTATTTTGCAATTTTTTGATAATCAAAATCTTCAAAAGCAAGTCTGAAATTTTCTCTTTTATTTAAAATAGTAATCCAACTTAAACCAGCCTGAAAAGTTTCTAAAATTAAAAACTCGAAAATGCTTGCATCATCGTAAACAGGCTTTCCCCATTCTTGATCATGATATTCTTTGTATAAATCTGAGGACAAACACCAACCACAACGATTGCTTTCCATAAATTTTATTTTTATCTATTTGTATGATTATAATAATCGTAAATTTACATAAATAATAGTCAGATTATGAAAACAACCATCGCACAAAGTTTTATACATAGTATTTCATATTCTGACTATCGAAATAAAGTAACCAAATTGCTTGAAAGCGGAAAAGTTTCAGGAAACGAGCAATCTGAAGATTTGCTACATTATACAAAACTAAATGAAGTTAGAATGAACAGATTGGACAAAACTATTCATGTTGATGATGCAATTTCAGAAGAATTAAATTCTTTGAGGCATCATTATTATTGGTTGGTTTTGTCTGAAGGTTGGTGTGGCGATGCCGCACAACTGTTGCCTATTTTCAATAAAATGGCTATTTCTACAGATAAAATTGAACTCAAAATCTTATTCAGAGATGAAAATGAAGAATTAATGAATTTTTTTCTGACTAATGGCGGAAAAGCGATTCCGAAAGTACTCATTCTTGAAAAAAATAATTTAGAATTGAAAGGAACTTGGGGTCCACGACCAGAAGGTGCTTCAAAACTAATTAAAAGCTATAAGCAACAATATGGCGTGGTCGATGAAACAGCAAAAAAAGAACTACAGCTTTGGTATTTGCATGATAAAGGATTGAGCACTCAAAATGAATTGCTTGACAAAATGAAACATTTACATAGTTTTTAACTTTAAAAGAACTTATCAAACAATTCCACCTCAACCGCATTTTTGACATCATAATTGCCAATTTTTGTGCGTCGCAAAACTGTTAAATACGCACCAGATTGTAATGCCAATCCAAAATCATAAGCCAATGATCTAATGTAAGTTCCTTTGCTACAAACAACTCTAAAATCTATTTCTGGCATTGCAATTCGTGTAATTTCAAATTCATGAATGACTGTTTTTCTCGAAGCAATTTCTACTGCAACGCCAGCGCGAGCATGTATGTACAATCGAACTCCATCTTTTTTTATGGCCGAAAATACGGGCGGTTTTTGATCTATTTCACCTAGAAATTGTTTTACAGTTTCATGAATTAAGGCGGCGGTAATGTGTTCTGTTGGAAAAGTAGCGTTTATTTCGGTTTCTAAATCGTACGATGGTGTTGTGGCACCAATACAAAAAGTACCAGTATATTCTTTGGCTTGCCCTTGAATTTCAGAAATGTTCTTGGTGAATTTTCCAGTACAAACTATCAATAAACCGGTAGCCAATGGATCCAATGTTCCAGCATGACCAATTTTGAATTTTTTAGGCAATCCCAATTTATTGATCAGCGTATATTTCAGTTTGTTTACGGCCTGAAAAGAACTCCATTTTAAAGGTTTGTCTATCAGTAAAACTTGTCCGTTTAAATAATCTTCGGGAGTCATTAAATAATGGTAAGCGGATGAATAAAAAAGTGAATAAGCAACAACACAATTCCAGCTACAATTCTATAATAGCCAAAAATCTTGAAACCATTTTTACTCAAAAAACCAATAAATGTTTTAATAGCCAAAAGTGCAACAATAAAAGCGACAATATTTCCAATTATTAGTATATTTATTTGATCATCAGTCAATACAAAACCAGCTTGATAATAATCGTAACATTTTTTTAATGTTGCACCAAGCATGGTTGGAACCGCCAAAAAAAATGAAAATTCAGCTGCCGATGTTCTAGCTAATTTTTGTGACATGCCTCCTACAATACTCGCACCACTTCTAGAAACCCCAGGAATCATAGCAAAACACTGAAACAATCCAATTTTAAAGGCTTTTGAATAAGTAATTTCTGTATCTGATGAATTGTTAAACCAATCATCAACTTTTAATAAAATGATGCCACCAATTAAAAGAGAAACGGCAACTGTAACAGGACTTTCTAATAAACCGTCAATTTTTTTACTAAAAAGCAACCCTAAAATTACCGCAGGAATAAAAGCCACCAATAACTTAAAATAAAAATCTACTGTTTGAAAAAATCTTTTAAAATATAGAACCACAACCGAAAGTATGGCGCCCAATTGAATAACAATAGTAAAAAGTTTGGTGAAATCTTCTTGGGCAATTCCAAAAAAAGAACTTGCTATAATCATGTGTCCAGTGGAAGAAACTGGCAAAAACTCTGTAATTCCTTCAATAATAGCGAGAATAATAGCCTGTAAATAATCCATTACTGTTTTTTAGGATTTTTCAGAATAGAATATATTGTGATTCCAAAACCAATTAAAACCAAGGTTGGAGCCAATCGAATTCTTCTAAAATTGAAAATTTCCTGATTAAAAAAAGCTGGATTATTGCTTCCGCCTCCGGACATTAAAACAAATCCGACAGCAATCACTGCTATTCCTATAAATAAAATTTTATAATTAACTTTTTCAAAAAGAAATCCTTGTTCTTTATTTTCCATTTTTCTTGTTTTTAAAATCTAAAATCAGCAATCTAAAATTAATAAAGATCATCAGTTCTTAAATTCAAAAATCGTTGCGTTGCAAAATGTGTACTCAGCCAAGTTATCAAAACCCCTGTTCCAAAAACGCCAAGCAAAATAATTCCTATAGTCAATTTGTCGTGAAGAATGCCTAGGTTTGGAAAATTCCTATCAAGATAAATTAGAATCCCCACTAAGGCAACAATTGCAATTCCCGCACCAATCATGCCCAATTTTACACTTCTCCAAATAAATGGTTTTCGAATAAATGCTTTCGTAGCTCCTACCATTTGCATGGTTTTTATAATAAAACGGTTGGCATAAATAGACAAACGCATCGAACTATTAATTAATAGAACAGCAATAAATGCTAAAAATCCGCTAATTATCAAAATCCACAAACTCACTTTTTTAATATTGTCATTTACTAAATTTACTAGTTGTTTGTCGTAAACTATATCGGCAATGAGTTCGTTTTCGCGAAGCTTTCTTTCTATGTTTGCAATACTATCTGCCACAACATAATCCGCTTTTAAATGTATATCGTATGAATTTTGCAATGGATTTACACCCAAAAATTCCAAAAAATCTTCTCCAATAATATCGGTGTGCTCTTTGGCAGCGGCATCTTTTGAAACAAATTTATAGGTTTTAGCATATTTCGAAGATTTTAATTCATCAGTAAAATTTGCTAAACTAGTGTCTTTGGCTTCATCTTTAAAATAAACCGACATGGCTATGCCTTCTTTAAAATCGTCGGATAATTTTTTTGAATTAACAATAAAAAGCGCCAAAGCGCCTAGTAAAAACAAAACTAAGAAAACACTTAAAATCACAGAAAAATAAGAAGTAATCAATCTGCGTTTTTGGAATTTATCGAAAGAGGAACTCATAGTAATTATATTATTGTGTAAAAATAACAAACAATTTCTTTATACAAAGTTAATAACGCTCAAAGTTTCAAGTTTCTTATAATAAATGTAAATTTGCACAGAATTTTTAGGAGCACAACATTGTTTTTCTAAACAAAATCACACCCGCTATCCGCCACAATCTGTTATTGCGAGGAAACAAAGCATTTTCCTGATTATTTACAATATCGCAACAACAGGATTTTCGCTACTATCGGGGCTAGTAAAGAAACAAAATATTTATAATTTTAGCAAAATTGCAACTTTGAGATCAATATGAAATATAATCCAAACCAAATTGAAGCCAATTGGCAAAAATACTGGGCAGAAAATCAGACTTTTGCTGCAAGCAATAACTCAGACAAACCAAAATATTATGTGCTGGATATGTTTCCATACCCATCTGGTGCTGGTCTGCATGTTGGTCATCCGTTAGGATACATTGCATCAGATATTGTGGCAAGATTCAAACGACACAAAGGTTTCAATGTTTTGCATCCGCAAGGTTATGATTCTTTTGGTCTTCCGGCGGAACAATATGCCATACAAACAGGTCAACATCCAGATAAAACTACCAAAGAAAACATTGCAAGATATAGAGAGCAACTGGATAAAATTGGATTTTCGTTCGATTGGAGTAGGGAAGTGCGCACTTCAAATGCCGACTATTACAAACACACCCAATGGATTTTTATTCAATTGTTCAATTCTTGGTACAATAAATCAACAGATAAAGCAGAAGATATTTCATCTCTAATTACTATTTTTGAAATGGCTGGAAATGCAACAGTTCATGCAGTTTCTGACGATAATGTCGAAATATTTTTCCCGTCAGATTGGAGATTTTATTCCGAGGAGAAAAAGCAACAAATACTATTGCAATACCGATTAACCTATTTGGCTGAAACCGAAGTCAATTGGTGTCCAGGATTGGGAACGGTTTTAGCAAATGACGAAATTGTAAATGGCGTTTCCGAGCGTGGCGGTCATCCTGTGATTCGTAAAAAAATGACCCAATGGAGCATGCGAATTTCTGCCTACGCCGAACGTTTGCTACAAGGTTTAGATACAATCGATTGGAGCGAAAGCATCAAAGAAAGTCAACGCAATTGGATTGGAAAAAGTGTGGGAGCGATGGTTAGTTTTAATTTAGAGCCAAGAGCCAAGAGCCAAGAGCCAAAAGCTATTGAGGTTTTTACAACAAGACCCGACACCATTTTTGGCGTTACTTTTATGACATTGGCTCCAGAACATCCATTGGTTCAAGAAATTACGACCGATGAATGTCGTCAAAATATAAACGAGTATATTGAAAAAACAGCCAAGCGTTCGGAACGGGAGCGAATGGCCGATGTAAAAACCATTTCAGGAGTTTTCACCGGAGCGTTTGCCGAGCATCCGTTTACCAAAGAACCCATTCCAGTTTGGATTGGCGATTATGTTTTGGCGGGTTACGGAACTGGCGCGGTCATGGCTGTGCCTTGCGGCGATGAACGAGATTATGCTTTCGCCAATTTCTTCAAAGGCAAAGCCGGAATGCCAGAAATAAAAAATATTTTTGAAGGAATTGATATTTCCACAGAAGCCTATGGCTCAAAAGAAAATGTAATTATTGCCAAATCCGATATTTTAAATGTATTGAATTACAAAGAAGCCACCAAAAAAGCCATTGAAGAGCTGGAAAAAATAAAACAAGGAAAAGGAAAAACCAATTACCGATTGCGTGATGCTGTTTTCTCTCGTCAACGATATTGGGGCGAACCGTTTCCAGTCTATTATGTGAATGGATTGCCACAAATGATTGATGCGAAACATTTACCAATCAAACTGCCAGAAGTCGAGAAATATCTACCCACCGAAGATGGACAACCACCATTAGGAAATGCAACGGTTTGGGCTTGGAACATTGAAACCAATGAAGTTGTCAGTTCGAGCGCAGTCGAGAACAAAAC
>NZ_JANLVD010000268.1:0-28592 GCF_031363805.1 Flavobacterium sp.
AAAATGAAAGGTATATATCTTCAAAATTATCTTGATGAGTTCTGCTACAAACTTAATAGAAGATACTTCGGAGAGTATTTATTTGATAGAATTACTATTGCATTAGTAACTTGTGGTAAATAAACCGAGATACAAATAAAAGAATAACTTTTTTAAATTAATATAAAAAAGCTGTCAATTTTGACAGCTTTTTTTGTTAAAATTGTACCTTTGTCAAAATTTTATCAATGATATTTTCTTTTATTATTCCAGTATACAATCGCCCAGAAGAAATTGATGAGCTTCTGGAGAGTTTAACAAAACAAAATTATAATAAGCCATTTGACGTTCTAATCATTGAAGATGGATCAACAATCACTTGTGAAAATATAATTGCAAAATACAAAACTAAAATAAACATAATATATTATCTTAAATACAATTCTGGACCAGGCGATTCTAGGAATTTTGGAATGAAGCAATCAAAAAATGATTATTTCATTATTTTAGATTCTGATTGTATACTTCCAGAAAATTATCTTACGCAAGTTTCAAATAGTTTACAAAATAAATATGTGGATTGTTTTGGAGGTCCAGATGCTATGTTGCCTAGTTTTTCAAAAATACAAAAAGCTATCAATTTCAGTATGACATCTATTATTACCACTGGTGGAGTTCGAGGCGGATCTGAAAAAATTCAAAAATTTCAACCTAGAAGTTTTAATATGGGATTGTCAAAAAAAGCATTTGAAGCAAGCAATGGATTTTCAAATATTCATCCAGGAGAAGATCCAGATTTAAGCATTAGATTGTGGAAACTTGGATTTGAAACCAAATTAATACACGAAGCTTTTGTTTATCATAAAAGAAGAATCGATTGGGATAAATTTTATACACAAGTGAATAAGTTTGGTAAAGCAAGACCTATATTAAACAAATGGTATCCAGAATACAAAAGTTTAGCATTTTATTTACCCTCAATTTTTGTATTAGGATTTTTTCTTGGAGTTTTCCTTTTAATATTCACTTTTGATTGGATTTTAAAAATTTACTTTGCCTACACAGTTTTGATTTTTTTGATTTCATCATTTCAAAACAAAAATATTTATATAGGCTATTTGTCTATAATTGCAGTATGGAAGCAGTTTTTTGCTTATGGACTGGGTTTTATAAATTCGTTTTTCAAAATAAATATTTTAAAGCAGAAACCAGAACAAGCCTTTCCAGAACTTTTTTTTAAAGTATAAAATGACAAAAATTATTGGATTAACAGGTGGAATAGGAAGCGGTAAAACTACCATAGCACGACTTTTTGAGTCCGAAAATATTCCTGTTTATATAGCAGATATCGAAGCCAAAAAAATAATGCAATTTCCAGAAACTATTAATCAAATTGCTGAGTGCTTTGGAAATGATGCAATATTAAATAATCAAGTCAATACAAAATATTTATCTCAAATAGTATTTGAAAATCCTAAAGAATTAGAAAAACTTAACTCGATAATACACCCATTAGTAAAACTTCATTTTGAAAAATGGGTAAAAAAACAAAAAACTCCATTTGTAATCAAGGAATCTGCCATTTTATTTGAAAGCGGTAGCTATAAATATTGCGATAAAATAATTACTGTCTTTGCATCAGAAGAAACAAGAATATTAAGAGTGATGCTTAGAGACAAATTGTCAAAAGATGAAGTGCAACAAAGAATTAAAAATCAGTGGAGTGATGTTAAAAAAATTTCAATGAGCGATTATACAATCGAAAATGAAAGCGTTACAGTTGCAAAAAAACGATTTGATGTAATTCTTAAAATATTAAAAATACTATATTAAAAACCTACTTTGTTAATGTTTGGTTAATTTTTTTAAGTTGTAAATGTTAAAATGTTAAATTTGTAGTAATGAATAAAACATTGTTTCGCATTGTAGTTTTTTTGATGACAATATCACTATTAGGAATAATTGCGATACAGGGCTATTTGATTAATGCTTCTTTTAAAAATAAAGATGAGCAATTCAAATACCAAGTAAAACAAGTTATAGGAAATGTTTCAAAAAAAATGCAAGAAAATGAAACTTTCACATTTTTAAGTACTTACAATAAACTTAAAGACAGTATTGGACAAGTACCTCAAAAAAGTGAATTGCTTAAGTTTTTTTACGTAGAAAAAAATGCGTTAACCAATGAAACAATTATCTATTCAAATAGTGTTGTAGCTGAAGATTATTCGCTACCATCGTCGTTCTTTGATAAAAATAAAGATTCAACAAAGTTAAAAAACTATGTTTCAAAGCGTTTAACCGAAGTTTACAGTGGAAATTCGTTGAACGATTCTGATTTAAATAGCAATTTTGGTCCAAGCGAAAAAATTGAAAAATCTGGGCGAATGGATATTCTAGACAAAGTTCAATTTGAAATAAATTTTAAAGATATTGCCGCAACAAGATCAATAACTCAAAGAATTTCGAGTCAACAATTACAAAATTTATTGACTTCCGAGCTTAATGTTTATGGTATAAAAACACCTTTTGAATTTGGAATTTTTAGTAATGGATTGGCGACCAAAGTAAAATCGGAGAATTTTAAATATGATAAAAAATATTCATACGATATTCCAGTTTTTACTGATAACGATGGTATAAGCAAGTACCAATTGTTGGTGAGTTTTCCAGAAAAAAAATTGTTTTTAATTTCTGATTTGGTCAGCATATCATTATTGTCATTTTTATTTACAGCCATAATAATTATAGCGTATTATAGTGCTTTGAATCAGTTAAATAAACAAAGACTTATTTCAGAAATAAAAACTGACTTCATAAATAATATGACGCATGAGTTTAAAACACCAATTGCAACTATAAATTTGGCTTTGGATGCTATCAAAAATCCAAAAATCATTGATGACAAGGAAAAAGTTTTTCGTTATCTGCAAATGATCAAAGATGAAAACAAAAGAATGCATGCCCAAGTTGAAAATGTTTTACGAATATCGAAATTAGAAAAAAGAGAATTAGATATTAGCAAAGAATCACACAACATACACGATATTGTTGAAGAAGCTATAGAACATGTCAATTTAATTGTTGAAGATCGAGAAGGAACCATAAATGTAAATTTAAAAGCGACTAGAACTTCGGTTCTACTAAACGATGTGCATTTTACGAACGTTTTGGTTAATATTTTAGAGAATGCTATTAAATATTCTCCTAATCAACCGATTATCGATGTTTCTACAGAAAATATTAAAAATTTTATCATCATTAAAATAAAAGACAAAGGTTTAGGAATAAGCAAAGTGGCACAGAAAAAAATATTCGATAAATTTTATCGAGAACATACAGGAGATATACACAACGTGAAAGGTCACGGTTTGGGTTTATCTTATGTAAAAAGAATAGTAGACGACCATAATGGTGAAGTTATGGTCGAAAGTGAAAAAGGAAAAGGAAGCACATTTATAATCAAATTACCAGTAATTTACTAGTTATGGAAACAGGAAAAAAAATATTATTAGTAGAAGATGATCCAAATTTTGGATCGATACTTCGAGATTATTTAATCATGAACGACTTTGACGTAGTTCTTGCAAAAAATGGTATGGAAGGTTTTGAAAAATTCAAAAAAGAAACCTACGACCTTTGCATACTCGACGTTATGATGCCTTACAAAGATGGTTACACATTGGCCAAGGAAATTCGTGAAAAAAACAAGGAAGTGCCCATTATATTCTTAACAGCAAAATCTATGAAAGAAGATGTGCTGAAAGGATATAAAGTTGGCGCAGACGATTATTTGAACAAACCATTTGATTCTGAAGTTTTACTGATGAAAATCAAAGCCATTATTCAAAGAAAATCGACAGAAAACAAAAATGATGTAAGCAAGTTTGAGTTCAAAATTGGAAATTTTGATTTAAATTCGAAACTTAGGTTTTTGACATTTAAAAATGAAGAACCAATTAAATTGTCACCTAAAGAGAATGAATTGCTAAAAATGTTGGCCGTTTACGAAAACGATTTAATGCCGAGAGAATTAGCCTTGACAAAAATTTGGAGAGATGACAACTATTTTACATCAAGAAGTATGGATGTCTACATTGCCAAACTTAGAAAATATTTAAAACCAGACGATGGTGTCGAAATTTTAAATATTCACGGCGAAGGATTTAGACTAGTTATAAAAAATCCAATATCATAAAAACGAAAAGCTTCAAGAAATTGGAGCTTTTTTTGTTTAATGAATTTGTATTTTCAAATTAATGCAATCGATTATTTCTCCGACTTCAGTTTTAAAATCAAACCAAGTTACATTTTCAGTTCTTTTAAACCAAGTGAGTTGCCTTTTGGAAAACCGTCTGGTGTTTTTTTTGATTTCTTCAATAGCAAATTCGAGTGAAATTTCTCCGTCAAAAAAATGGAATAATTCTCTATAACCTACTGTTTGCAATGCGTTTAATTCTTTATTTTGATACAGATTTTGCACTTCTTTTAATAATCCTCCATTGAACATTAAATCTACCCGCTGGTTTATTCTTTGATAAATTATATTTCTTTCTGCTTCCAGCCCAATTATTATGGGTACAAAATTCCTTTGGTTTTTTTCTTTATTCAAAAAAGTAGAATATGGTTTTCCAGAACCTACACAAACTTCTACAAATCGCATCATGCGTTGTGGGTTTTGCAATGTTTGAGGATTTTCGGTTTCTATTTTGTTGAAATAATGTGAATCTAATTCTTTGAGTTTTTGTTGTAAAAAAACTATTCCATTTTGATTGTGCTGATTTTGGATTTCGTCACGAATTGATTTTTCGATTTCTGGAAACGTATCAAACCCTTTTAAAACAGCATCTACATATAGTCCTGAGCCGCCAACCATGATTTGAATATTGTTTTTCAGAAATAATTGATCCAATTTTACAATGGCTTCTTTTTCAAAATCGCCAACGGTATAATTTTCAAATATTGATTTGTTTTGGATAAAATGATGCGGAATTTGATTCAATTCCTCTTGGCTTGGCACAGCAGTTCCTATTTGCATTTCTTTAAAAAACTGACGACTATCGCACGAAATTATGTCGCATTTAAAGTGTTTTGCCAAAGCAATACTAAGGGAAGTTTTTCCGATGGCTGTAGGTCCAACTATGGTAATTAAGTAGTTCATATAAAGTTTAATTAATCCAAAAATTATGATTATAACGCTACTAGCCTTGGCAGAAGGGAAAATCTTTTGGTTTTGAAATGGATTTTTTCTTGACCAAAAACAACGACCAAAGGAAGTTCGTTTTTTGGCTTAGAAAAAACCATTTCTAAATCAAAAATTTGGAATGATGACGAGATTGGCTTCAAAAAAAATTAAAATTTAATGATTTTTAAATTTCTGGTTTTTCTTATGTGGCTTTGAATAATATTGTTGGTGTCGCGGTTGCTTTGCATTGGGACAATAATGTTTTTTAAAATTTCGATATTGTGAATTTGGTAATTCAAATCGTAAAATGCATAGCCTTGATATATACCATTTTCAATTAAAATGGCACTGCGTTCACTTACGTTTCGACCTCGATCGACAATGATCATATTTTGATTTTCGAAGCTATTTTTATTAATAAATTCCTGTACTCTACTATTGTATTCTTCGGGTTGAATTTCGCCTAAACACCCTCCATCGCACTCTTTTATTTGGTTTTGAAAACAGTTCGAAGTGGCAGAATCTATTCCTGAAAATTTTGGACAAAGTTTGTATTTTGAAACTATGTTCTCCAAGGCTTTGTTGCCTTCAGCTACATTTACAAATGAGGTAATTTCTTTTTTTCGACCGTCAATTTTTTGCAATTTCAAATTCAAATAGCCGTTCGAATCTTTTTCGGAATACAATCCGATATTGAAAATACTTTTTCGCTGAGCAGTATTGTATTTGGGTTTATTGATTTTTATTTCTTCCGATTCTTTCAATAACGCGATTAATTCGGAGCCAGTTTCATCGTAAGTAATGGTGAAAACTTCTGTTTGTAGTTTTTTTGATTTTATGGCGTTTCCTGAAAAATGTTGGTTCAATCTTTTTTTAATATTTCTGCTTTTTCCAATATAAATTAAGGTTCCTTTTTGATTGTGAATGTAATAAATACCAGTTTTGGAAGGTATATTTTCTAACAAATCTTGGAGTTTTGGCGATATTCCATTTTCTACCTCAGATTTAATTAGTTTTTTTACAATAATTTTTTCTAAATCTTTTTCTAAAAGTATTTTGAATAATTTAACTGTCGCCAATGCATCGCCACTGGCTCGATGTCTGTCTGCCATGGGTATTCCGAGGGCTCGAACGAGTTTTCCCAAACTGTGCGATGGCTGTTCGGGCAACAGTTTTTGAGACAATTCGACCGTACACAAATTTTTGGAACTAAATTGATAACCCAATCTTCTGAATTCTGTTTTTAATATTCTATAGTCGAAACTGGCGTTGTGAGCCACCAACACACAATCTTGTGTGATTTCTAAAATGCGTTTGGCTACTTCAAAAAATTTTGGTGCCGATTTTAGCATATCGTTATTTATTCCTGTCAGTTTTACAACAAAAGGTTGGATTGGAATTTCAGGGTTCACCAAACTGATAAACTGATCTACAATTTCGTGCCCATCGAATTTGTAAATCGCTATTTCGGTAATTCCTTCTTCATTGAATTGACCTCCAGTGGTTTCTATGTCTAGTATTGCGTACAAATTTATTATTCAGTGATTAGTAATCAGTGGTCAGTTTAAAAATCATATATCTTTCTTCTTGCATCTTTCTTCTTGCATCTTTAAACTTTCATCTCATCTACTTCCAAAGATACTACTTCCTATTCGAACCATGTTGCTTCCACATTCAATTGCAAGTTGGTAATCGCCAGACATTCCCATTGATAAAAATTTCAGATTAGAATTTTCAGATTTTAATTTTTTATAATTATCGAAAATGGATTTTAAATTTTGAAATTCTTTCTTGATTTGGGATTGATTTTCTGTGAAAGTTGCCATTCCCATAAGTCCAACAATTTGAATATTATTTAGATTTTTTAACGCTTCCGAATTTAGAATTTCTTTTAATTCTGGTTCATCCAATCCAAATTTTGTTTCTTCTTCAGCAATGTGCATTTGCAACAAACAATCAATTACTCTATTGTATTTAAGTGCTTGCTTATTTATTTCTTCGAGTAATTTTAAACTATCCACACCATGAATTAAGCTCACATATTCTGCCATAAATTTCACTTTATTGGTCTGAACGTGACCAATCATGTGCCATTGAATATCTTTAGGCATGGTTTGCCATTTTTCGGTCATTTCTTGGATTTTATTTTCTCCAAAAACTCGCTGACCAGCTTCGTAAGCTTCCATTAAATTTGATACTGGTTTGGTTTTAGAAACCGCAACAAGAGTTATATTTTCTGGAACTGTCGATTTTATTTTATTTAAATTTTCTGTAATTGACATTATAATAGATTAATTTTTTTATAATTTAAAGTTCATAAATCAAAAGGCCACTTCTAAACTTTGGTTCTATATAAGTGCTTTTTGGTGGCATAATCAAATTGTTGTCTGCCAAGGCTTTTATTTCTGAAATATCTGTAGGAAAAAGCATAAATCCTACTTCAAATTCGCCTTCGTCAATGACTTCTTTTATGGTCATTATAGATTGGTTTCCAGGAATATAATCGATTCTTTCGTCGTTTCGTAAATCTATAATTCCTAAAATTGGTTTGAGAACCCTTTCATATAATATTTGAGAATCTAAACTTTCCAATGCCGAATTGAAACTGTTTTCATCCTTTAAACTTAAACTATAAAACTCTGTATCAAAATACATTCCAAACTCGAATTTTTTTGTTGGTTTCCAAAGTTCTTGTCCTTTATTTTTTATCCAAAAATAATTTGCTAATAACAGCAAAAATTCTGTTTTGGAATAATTATTCAAGTCTCGAATAATTCTATTGTATTCATAAATTTTAACATTACTTTCTGCCATTAAAAAACTCATGAAATGATTTAAATTTGGGTTTCCCGAACTTTTGTCTTCCTCAAACAACAATTCTGCGGAAGCTGATCGATGGTGACCATCGGCAATATATAAATCGCCTATTTCTTCAAATTTATTTTGTAACCATTTGATTTCAGATTGATTATCAATTTTCCAAAGTATGTGTTTTTCTTTTTTGGTTGTAGAAAATTCGTATAATGAATTTTCTGATTTTTTAGTTTCAATCCAGGTGTTTAATGCCGCATTATCTGGATAGGTAATTAAAACTGGCTCTGTATTGAAACCCGTTTGATGCAAATAATCTTTGAAAAACTCGACACGATATTGCAAAGTGTCTTCATGCTTTTTTATAATGTTTTTTTGATAATCATCTATAGAAGTTCCAGCAATAATGCCTGTAAAAACTTTATTTTTGGATTGAATTTCATGCAAATAAAAAACGGGCAGTTCTTCTTTTATTAAAACATTTTCATTTTTAAAATCATTGTATTTTTGAGCGACCAGCTTAAAACGTTTTTCCAAACCTATTTTTTGTTGGTTAGTGTACGCTGGATTCAAAATATGAAGAAATGAAAACGGATTAAAATCCAATTGCGATGCCAGTTCAGCAGCCGAATATTCATCGTAAGATCTTGAAGTTACCAAACTGACTTTGTCAAGTGTTGGTCGGACTGCTTTGAAAGGAATTATTTTTGCCATATTTTTTAATCAGCATTTTTTATGAAATGTTGTGATGTTCGTTATTATTCAATTGCTTTAAGACTCAAATCCATGTTGTATACAGAATGTGTCAGCGCGCCTGAAGAAATATAATTGACCCCGCAATTTGCATAATCGCGAATGGTTTTTTCGTTGATATTTCCTGACGATTCGGTTAAGCATTTTTTCCCAATCAATTGAACTGCTGTTTTGGTGTCATCAAAATTAAAGTTGTCAATTAATATTCTGTAAACACCATCAGATTCTAAAATTTCTTTTATTTCATCAAGATTTCTAGCTTCAACAATTATTTTTAGATTCAAGTTGTTTTCCACTAGAAATTTTTTTGTTTTAGCTATAGCCAAAGTAATTCCGCCAGCAAAATCATTGTGATTGTCTTTTAGCATAATCATATCATACAACGCAAACCTGTGGTTTTCGCCACCACCAATTTTGACAGCCCATTTCTCGGCAGCGCGAAATCCTGGTGTGGTTTTCCGAGTATCTAAAATTTTAGTAGTTGTTCCTTGGAGTAAATCAACAAATTTTTTGGTTTTGGTAGCAATGGCACTCATTCTTTGCATGGAATTTAAAACCAATCTTTCTGCCTTGAGTATAGATTGTGAACTGCCAGAAACATGAAAAACTACATCGCCGTATTTTACTTTGCTTCCGTCTTCGATAAATGTTTCAACAATTAAATTATTATCAACATGGTTAAAAATCATTTTTGCAAATTCAACTCCTGCAATTACACCTTCATCTTTGACCAATAATTTTGCTTTTCCAACCGCTGAAGTTGGAATACAAGCCAAGGAACTATAGTCACCATCGCCAATGTCTTCTCTTATTCCGTTGGTAATAATAAGTTTTAATTCTTCTTGAAATTTTGCTTCTGAAATCATTGAATGGTTATTGAATTGCTAAAATAACGATTTTTAGTTATTTGGTGATTAGGTTATTCGGTTATTTGAAAAAACTTTGCAACTTTGTAGTCGTACAATTTACAACTTTAATAAATGAATATTAAACTATTAACTATAGGCAAAACCGATAATAAATCGTTACAGACTCTAATAGAAGATTATACAAAACGCTTGTCTTTTTACATCAAATTTGATTTGGAAATTATTTCAGACATAAAAAATGTCAAAAATTTATCTGAAAGTCAGCAAAAACAAAAAGAAGGTGAATTGATTCTTTCAAAAATATCGGCAACGGATCAATTAATTTTATTGGACGAAAAAGGAAAAACATTTTCTAGTGTTGCTTTTGCTGACGAATTACAGAAAAAAATGAATTCTGGCATCAAAACCTTGGTATTTGTTATTGGTGGTCCGTATGGTTTTAGTGATGAAGTGTATAAAAAAGCAAGCGGAAAAATTTCGCTTTCGTTAATGACATTTTCGCATCAAATGGTTAGGCTTTTTTTTATTGAGCAATTGTATCGCGGATTTACTATCTTGCGCAACGAACCATACCATCATCAATAATGCTTTCTATATTAATTCCAACATATAATTATAGCGCGTATCCGTTGGTTGAAGAATTGTACAATCAATGTGTAGAAGCCAAAATAGTTTTTGAGATTATTGTTTTGGACGATGGTTCTACAGATTTTTTACTTGAAAATAATGACATTAATGGTTTTGAAAATTGTAGACTGGAAAAAAACAAAATTAATTTAGGCAGATCAAAAACTTGCAGTTTTCTTGTTCAATATTCAAAATATGATTGTTTGTTATTGATGGATTGTGACACTTTTCCAAAAGATAACTTATTTATTTCCAATTATTTAAAAATGATTTCTGATGATTATGAAATTTATTTTGGTGGCATTGCCTACAAAAGACAGAGACCAGAAAACAACAAAATATTGCGGTGGAAATATGGCATTAATCGTGAAGAAATAAATATTTGTAAAAGAATTAAAAAACCATACTCAACAACTTTAACATCAAACATTTTATTTAAAAAACAAATATTTGACAAAGTAAAATTTAATGAACAAATTGTAAGTTATGGTTATGAAGATTTAGTTTTTGTTCAGAATTTAAAAAGTTTAAACTATAAAATTAGTCATATTGAAAACAGTACTTTTCATTTAAATTATGAGACTTCGGAAGTTTTTTTAAATAAGACAAAACAAGCGTTAAAAACTTTATATTTTATTGAAAAAAATAAAATTTTGATAATTTCAGAAACTAAAATTCAGAAGTATTTTGGATTAATAAAAAAATTAAAATTAAACTCCATAGTCAATTTTTTATTCAAAAAATTTAATGCTAAGGCAGAAAAAAACTTAACTTCAAAAAATCCTTCTTTGTTTGTTTTTGATTTGTATAAATTGGGTTATTTTTGCTCATTAAAATCAAAATGAATTTTTATTTATTAACTTTATCAAAAAAGTTTTTCCATAATATCATCACTTTATCTAAATCATATCTTGCTATAGTTTCCCTGCCACTTTTGGCTATTTGAATTCTTAAATCTTGATTTTGTATAAGCTGATTTACTTTTTCGGCAAACGAAATTAGATTGCCATCTTCAATCAAAAAACCATCTTTATTATCTTCAATGATACTTCTCGGTCCAATAGGACAATCAAAAGCAATGACTGGCAAACCTGAAGACATCGCCTCTAAAATTACCATACCAAAACCTTCAAACCTTGATGTCATTAAATACATTGCCGCTTCTTGGTATTTTTGTTGAATGTTTTTGACTGGGATATAAAAAGTAACATTTGATGCTATATCAAGCTCTTTAACTAATTGTTCTAATCCTAATTCTTGATTCTTGCCTCCGTAAATTTCTAATTGCCAATCTGGGTGTTTGTCTGTAACCAATTTCCAAATTTTAAGTACTCTATCTATTCCTTTTTCGTAGGAATGTCGTGCTACAACAATTGCTTTTTTTAAATTTAAGTTTGACGATGCATGATTTGTAGTTTCTAAACAATTAGGAATAACAAAACCATCATTGACAGACCATTCTTTTAAACTCTCGTCTGACAATGCTACAAAGAAATCAAATTTATTGGCACAAAAATCTTTGTATGTATATTTTAAATTATGAAAAATTGTTGAGAAAAATGTTTTTTTATAGTAGGCTGATTCGTTATATTTTGAGCCATGGACTTCAAAAACAACTGGGATTTTGGTTTTAATTATTAAAGGTATTGTAAAACCTTTTAGACCAAAATCGGAAACTATAATACAATCTGGCTTTAAAATATCTACATGATTTTGAACTTGTTTTTTATATTCTAAAAGTCTTGCCAGTTTTCTGGATTTTGATTCAATAAAATGAAAACTTATATTTTTATTAAAATTAAAAAATAAATCTTCACCAAGATCTGGAGAAAGAATATCTATTTTATAACCAAAATTTTCGATAAAATAATTAGTTTTTATTGCCATTATTCTTTGAAGTCCTCCATCTCCTTTTATTTGAGATGTAATATATAATAGTTTCATTCTTTAGATTGTAAAAAATCGACATAATCTCTTATATAATCTTCTTCTTTAAAAATATCTGAATTGAGAACCATACAAATAGCTCCTGAAGAAAAATTACCGAGTTCGCGCCAAATTCCAGGTGTAATATGCAATCCTGTATTGGGTTTGTTTAAAAAATAACTTTTTTTATCAAGTCCATCATCAACAATAACCTCAAAACTTCCGCTCAAAGCTATCAGCACTTCGTTTTGATCAATATGTGAATGCCCGCCTCTATGAGCCGAACTAGGCACATCATATAAATAATAAACCCGTTTAAAATTGAATGATAAAAAACCTTCTTGAATAAACGCAAGATTACCTCTAGCATCTTCAATAACTGGAAGTTCTATTAATTTAATATGAGATAACTTTGACATTTTTATATATCTATGGTTAATAATTTTTAGCAAGAATTGTTTGGCGTATAATGATTTAGTATTTTAGCCTCAAATATAATATTCTATATTTAAATAATGCAAAATAATATGTTGGTAACCGTAATTTGCTTGTGCTATAATCATGACTCGTTTGTGATTCAAGCATTAGAATCTGTTATTAACCAAAGCTATAAAAATATTGAGTTGATTGTTGTGGACGATTACAGTACTGATAACTCAAGAGTTACAATAGAAAACTGGCTAAAAAATTATCCAGAAATACAGTTTATTGCAAATGATGTCAATTTAGGCAACACAAAATCTTTCAATAATGCTTTAAAGATAGCTAAAGGAAAATTTATTATAGACTTGGCTGCTGATGATGTTTTGCTACAAAATGCTATTGCAATGCAAATAAATGGTTTTGAAAAAAGTACCTATGATAATCTTGCTATTGTATATGGAAATGCAGAATTAATAACCGAATCTGGCTGTTTTGAATCTTATTATTTTGAGGTCGATGCACAAAAAAAAGTCATAAAAAAAAGACCTACAGGCGATATCTATGCAAATATATTATCTGGTGGTGTTAGTATTTGTTCCGTTTCGGCAATGGTTAAAAAAGAAGTTTATGATATTTTAAATGGCTATGATGAAAACCTATATTATGAAGATTTAGATTTCTGGATCAGGGCTTCCCGAAATTATCAGTTTGATTTTGTTGATGAAATAATAATTCAAAAAAGAATAGTTGAAAATTCTTTGGGATCTCTTTTTTATAATAAAAATGATGTCCGATCAAAGAAGATAAATTTTTCTACTTATTTAATTTTAAAGAAAACACTACAATTGAATAAAACTAGAGAAGAAAATAAGACAGTTTTAAAAAGAATACATTTTGAAATAATTTTGAATTTTAAAAATAGAAATTTTGGATTGTTATTAAAGTATTTGTATTTGGAAATTCGATTTAGAATTAAGGTAATTTAAACAAACTAAATATTATTAAGAGATCATTCTATATTATTATTAAAAAAGATTCTAATAATTCTTTTTCTTTATCCCAATCTCTAGTGTAATTTTTTTTTATCAATTTAGCAGGAATGCCAGCTAATAAAATGTTATTCCCTAAATTTGAATAATCTTTGTTGCATAGTGAATTTGAGCCAACAACACAATAATCTGGAGTTTTAGTATTTAGCCTTATTGAAACTCTGTTTGATATAGAATTGTGTGTGCCTATCCGTACTGGAGCTGTTATTGGTATATCTTCTCCTGTGAAACTATTTTTCATTGGATGTGAATTAGTGTCAACTATCTGAGATTCATATCCAATTCTGGCCCAGTCACCTATTATTACTTCATCAGTACAAATAATCTTTACATCAGAACCCAAACAAGACATATAACCAAATTCACAATAGGCATTTTCACCAATGTACATAGAAACATCTTTACCAATGTGCATATTACCATTAAAAACAATTTTACCTCGCAAAAAAATTTCAGCATTTCCCTTTTCTTTTTTGAATAATTCAAAACGTTGACCATATCCTATCATTCCACGCTTTACAGTGCCATTAATAATAACTTCACCTTTTAAACTCTGAAATTTTATTTTTCCATAAAAAAAAACAGGTAACTTTAAGGCTATCTCAAATGGAAATTTTCTTAAATTAAAGTAGATAGTTTTAGTCCAATTTACAGAATAATATAGTTTAACAAGTCGATGTAAACTTCTTAATTTTCTATATATATTTTTGAGAAGTTTTATCATTTTTTTTTATTAAACTTAACTATTATAATTTCTTTTAAATTTATTTTTTTATTTAAATGATATATTGAGAAAAGTATTGAACATAAAAACATTATTATCATTAAAACCGTTTTTATTACTGAATTGTTAATGTATCGCAATACGAAAGTAATAAAACACATTAAAATGCACAACAAATATGTTTTATAAAAATTACTATTGAGATAAAGGTTATAGTTCTTTTTAATAATTATTTTTAAACCATAAAAGTGAATGAAATAATAAATTAAAAAACTAAATCCAAGGCCCGTAAGTCCGTAAAAATAATAACTTAAAATATTTAATATTAAAGAAATAATATTAAATCCTAAAGCTGTTTTTATAAATAACTTTGAATCACCTTTGGCTATCAATATAAAACCCATAGACCAAGAAACTGCTTTAAAAAGCATTCCTAAAACTCCCCAAGAAATCATTGTTGTGATAATTAAAAAATCTTTAGAATACAATACTTCAACAATAATAGAAGCAAGCAATAAAAAAAGAATAATTATTGGGGTTATAATCAAAATTGCGATAGTTGCTTGTTCCAGTAATAATTTACTTACTTTTACTTTATTATTTATTATAGCAGTTAATCTTGGAAAATAATCTGTTGTCATAGCTGTAAAAATAATTCCAACATATGAATTTAAAATTGTAAATCCTGCATTGTAAAATCCAACTTGAGCTATATTTCCTAATCTATTAATGAAAATTTGTATCATGTAAGTAGATGCAAGTGTTATAAATCCACTTAAACTTAACATAATTCCTAAATGCAATATTATCTTAGATTCTTCAAAAGTTTCTTGATTTGTTAATTGTACTAATGGTAATTTAATTTTATTTGAAAAATAAAATGCTATTAAATATCCAATAACAGAGGATACAATAATAGAAGGTACAATTCCTTGTATTTTCCAATGATAGTAAATTGGAATTGTTAATAATAAACCAAAAAAACTACCATAAATATTGGCTCTCGCTAAATCATTGAGTTTTCTTAAACCGTGAAGAATTGCGAGTTTACCTGATGTTAATTGTTTCAATAATAATGAAATAGAAATCCAAATAAAGTAGATAGTATAGTTTGAATTACCAAAAGTAACTCTACTTAACCAATATGAAAATAAGATTGTAAAGATGAATGCTAAACACCCTGTATACCAAACTAATTTATTTACTATACTTGCTATTTTTGATATCTTTAAAATGTTTCCATCACATTCGGCAATTACTTTTGTTGCACTAGTTTGTAATCCAAAATTTGTAAAACCAACTATTAACTCCATTGATGAATTAAGTAATCCCAAAACACCAATTCCTAAGGGTCCAACAAGTAAAGTAATTAATTTTGTCCTAATTACTGCAATAAAAATAGTGAAAAACTGAACTCCTCCAAAAAGGGAAGTAGATTTTAAAATTTGTGTGTATGAAAGTTTACTTTCAGACATTTATTAAAACTCGTTTAAAATTTTAACTACATATTTAATCTGATCTACTGTCAATACAGGGCTCATTGGCAAACTTATGACTTCTTCATGAATTTTTTCGGTAATTGGAAATGATAGGTGATTAAACTGTGACAAAGCTTTTTGTCTGTGTGGCGGAATTGGATAATGAATTAACGAATTAATATCGTCTTTCAATAAATAATCCTGCAATTTTAGCCTGTTTTCTGTACGTACCACAAACAAATGAAATACATGATTGATATTTCCTTGGTGTTTTGGCAATATAATTTTTGGATTATTTATGTTCGATAAATAGTAATTGGCAAACATATTCCGTTGTCTGTTATCAGAATCCAAATTTTTGAGTTTTATATTCAAAAAAGCGGCTTGAATTTCGTCCAATCTGGAATTAATACCTACATAATCGTTATAATATTTGGTTTTTGAACCATAATTGCGAAGCGATTTGATAATTTCTGCCAGTTTATCATCGTTGGTCGTTACGGCACCACCATCGCCCAAAGCGCCTAAATTTTTACCTGGATAAAAGCTAAAAGCTGCAGCATTGGATAAATTTCCTGCCCTTTTATTATCTAAGAAAGCACCATGGGCTTGCGCAGCATCTTCAATAACAAGCAAATTATTTTTGGAGGCAATTTGATTAATTTGATCCATTTCGGCAATTTGTCCATACAAATGAACTGCCAAAATAATTTTTGTTTTTGGTGTTATTTTCTCTTGGATTAAATATGGATTTATGTTATAAGTGTCAATATTTGGTTCTACCAAAACTGGCACTAAATCTACTTGTAAAATTGCCAAAATACTAGCTATATAAGTGTTTGCTGGAACAATAACTTCATCTCCTTTTTGAAGTTTGCCTAGCTGAATGTAGGCTTTGAAAATAAGTATCAATGCATCAAGACCATTGCCAACCCCAATAGCGTGATTTGTGCCACAGAATTTAGCAAAATTTGTTTCAAAAATTTTGACTTCGGAGCCTAAGATATACCAACTAGAGTCCATTACGTCTTGCAATTTTCTTTGAAATTGTTTTTCGTATGGTTTGTTTATTTTGTGTAAATCTAAAAATGGAATCATAATACTATATTTTCTAATAAATTAAAGTTGGCGGTTTCTATTTCGTAAAAATCTTGACAAACGGTACTTGCGCCAAAACTTTCTTTCCAAAAATTCAATCCGCCATTTATTTTTTTTCCTTGATCTTCATTGGATGTTCCAAAATCAAAAAAATCTTTGTCTTTAAAAACATCTGTAATTAAATAATGGTACAAATAATCTAAACTTCCCAATTCATTTTTGCTATTGTCACCAGATATATATTGGGAATGTGCTACGGATTCGGTTTCAAAGATAGTAGTTCCTGCCACAATTTTATTATTTGAATACACATTAAATTGCCTAATTTGCTTAGGAAATTTGATATTGAGCATTTTTATTTCATTAACTGAGTGCACTGGTTCTGCTTGGTGTTTTAATTTTAGATTTGGAATTAAAATTTCATTCCAAAACCCTTCAAAATTAGGCTCTTCAATGATTTTTAATTTATTTTGTATTCCTTTGTTTATACCTTCAAATCTGCCTTTTGATATTGAAAATGGCTTTGTCAAATTAATAACCGACATGGAATCTCGACGGATTAATTTCGATTTTACTAAAAATAATGGATAAAGTAATTCTTCCGAAGGCAATGAAGTGTATATATTTGGAATTCTTTTTAATAAAATTGTATTGATATTATTTTGATTCAAAAAAATTAAAATTGTCTTAAAAATATCAATAACTCCTATTAATTTTATTTTTTCGGAATAAATCAAACCTCCATAGGTTAAACCTTGATGGGAAAAAATAGTCTTTTCAACAATATTTGCTGGTAAAACTGATACTAATTTTTCATTTTCAAAAACAAGTAGAGAAAAGTCATCAAATTTATCTTTATGGTAATCCATAAAATCACGATGAAACAAAAAAGTTGCATTTTTTGCCTTACTTATAAAAGCATTCCAAAGTTCAAAGTCGGTAACTTCATATTTTCGAACTGAATAATTTTTCAAATTTGATTCATTTTAACTTCGGAAAATTACATATTTTTTTGAATTATTGCAATAAAAATAATACAAACTACATGTTTCGGGTATAAAAATTATAATCTTTTAATATGGTTTGAATAAAATCTGAGTCAATTCCTGATTGGTTTTTTATTCCAGTAACTGTTTCTATTTTTACACATAATTTTCTTATGGTTTCAAAATCACCATTTGGTCTGGCAATCTGGAAAGTTTCTTTGATAATTCTCATATCGTTATCAGACAATTTAATGACCAAAGGATAGGTCGGAATATAATCTTCATTGATATCTACTAAAATAGTACTATTAATATTTATATCATTTTTTAAAGTAATCACAGCTGTTCCTGCGGCCATATCGCCAAGTCGTTGCACTTTGCTGCTTACAATCATGGCAATTAATCCTATTAATCCAGATAGCATATTGTTTTCAACAATTCTAAATATCCATCTTATCAAATAATCGCCAAATCCCGCTTGGTAACCATCGATTTTTACGACTTTAATTTTTATTAATTTTTTTCCGATGGTTTGACCTTCAAAAATGCTTTCAAGAGTTACCGTATAAATCATTACGGGAAAAAAAAACAAAATTATAATGGCTATTTGCGACCAATTATCCATTTTATCCATGATTTCACTTAATCCGAAAAGGTAAAAAACAATAGAAAAAACAACTATTATATAAGCCATTTTAATAAGAAAATCTAGGAAACTAGCCAGCATTCTTTCGCCAACGGAAGCCGCTTTAAAATTTATATTAACATTTTGCGTAGTATTTATTGATAATTCTGACATATTTTATACTTTAGCACTCGATGAGAGAAATTGCATTCATAAAACAAAACAAAGAAAAATGGCTTGACTTTGAACAAGTAATTTTTGGTAAAACTATAAAAAATCCTGATGAAATTGCTAGTTTGTACATACATTTAGTAAATGATTTGTCTTATGCACAAACTTATTATCCCAAAAGCAAAACGGTAGTTTACTTAAATTATTTGGCTTCGCAAATTTATCAAAAAATTTATAAAACCAAACGGGCTGAAACCAATAGGTTGATTTATTTTTTTAAAACCGAGGTTCCACTCATAGTTTATGAGTACCGAAGGTATTTGGTTTACGCTTTTTTGTTGTTTTTTGCAACAGTTGCCATGGGCGCAATTTCTGCAAAGTACGATGAGAATTTCGTTCGGCTAATTCTTGGCGATGCTTATGTAAATGAAACTTTGGAGAATATAAAAGCTGGAAATCCTGTGGCTATTTATAAATCTGGAAGCAATTGGGGCAGTTTTATTGGAATTACAATAAACAATCTAAATGTTGGCATGAATTGCTATATTTTTGGCATTTTTGGCGGTATTGGAACTTTTTATTTCTTGCTTCAAAACTGTATTATGTTGGGTTCGTTTCAATACTTTTTTTACCAAGAAGGCGTTTTTTGGGAAAGCGTCCGTGGTATTTGGATTCATGGTTCGATGGAAATTTTTGCTATAGTTATTGAGTCCACTGCGGGATTTATTTTGGGTGCTTCCATCCTATTTCCTAGAACATATTCGAGAATGAATTCTTTTAAAATTGGATTTAAAAATAGTTTAAAAATATTTTTGAGTACTTTTCCTTTTACTATTGCTGCAGGTTTTCTGGAAGGCTTTATTACTAGATACTCTGTTGAGATGCAAAATTGGTTGAGTAGTTTTATTATATTGTTTACCTTGGCAATTATTTCCTTTTATTATTTGATTTACCCCTTTATTATTCACAAGAAACAAAAACAAAATTATGTTTGAATTATTTAAACAACGAAATTTTAGCGAAAACATTTCCGATACTATTGCATTTTTCAAAACTTTTGGGAAACACTATTTCAAAAATTATTTCATTATAAATGGTGTTTTATTAATGATTTTGATGGTTTTGGTATATTTCATATCCAAAGTGTATATGGAATTTCTTACTTCAATAACACAAGGTATAAATCCAAATCCAGATTATTTTGGAAATTATTTTACCGAAAATATTGGAATATTCATTGGTGGTTTTATATTATTTCTCTTCATTACGATTCTGCTATCTGTCATAAACATTGCTTATCCAATTATTTATTTGGATTTTATAGAAAAAAGAAACGATACCAGTTTTACACATACAGACATTATCAATGAAATCAAAAAGAACTTTGGTCGTATTTTTTTATTTATTTTAGGACTTATTTTTATTGTAACACCGCTTTTGCTAATTGCTTTTGCCATTAGTGCTGTATTGTGCATCGTACTTATTGGAATTCCAATTTTATTTATTTTAATTTTTGCAACAACATCATTTATAGCCTTAAGTTTTCAGGAATATATGGTCAAAAAAATTGGTTTTTTTGAAGCACTTGGTGTAGGTTATAATTTGGTGAAACAAAATTTTTGGACAACTGTTGGAACTACATTTGTAATGGCATTTTTAATACAAACCATCCAAGGTATAATTACCATGGTTCCCTACATTATTGGAATGATTCTTATTTTTACTTCTTCACAAAATGTAGCCGAAAATGATCCTAGCCAAGCCATGGGAACTTTCTCTATATTATTTACTGTGATTATGGTAGCTTCTATTTTACTAAGTTACGTTTTCCATAATTTCCAAATGATTACACAAGGACTTATCTACTATAGTTTGAGAGAGGAAAACGAAGAAAACAATTCAAAAAGTCAAATTGACCTTATAGGAACTGATAGTGAATAAATTTATCCTGATTTTTCTGTTTATTACATTCGCCAGTTTTGGCGCTACCAATTCATTGGCAGTTTCCAAAAAAGAGAAAATATTTTTTACTGAAGAAGACATTCAAATCGATACGACTTCCATCGAATTAAGAACGTTTGAAAAAAATTTTAAGTCAAAATATACTGATGATAAATTCATTTATGAATTCAAATCCAAAGAAAAAAATGCTTGGGACAGGTTCAAAGAATGGTTAGCAGGTATTTTTAGAAATATTTTCAGTTTAAGCAACAAAGAAACTTCCATGAATTTTGTAGAGGTTTTAATGAAAATATTGGCAATATTGGTGGTTATTTTTGTCATTTATTTGATTGTAAAATCGATTATGAACAAAGAAGGTCAGTGGATATTTGGGAAAAATTCCGATAAAAAAATTATTGATTACACCGAAATTGAAAAGAACATTCATGCTGTAGATTTTGAAAAATTAATTAAAAATACTTTAAAATCCGGCGAAAAAAGGTTGAGCATTCGATATTATTATCTTTGGTTGCTCAAAAAAATGTCCGCTAAAGAAATTATTATTTGGGATATAGAGAAAACAAATTCCGATTATTTATACGAAATTAAAAATCAAACTCAAAAAGATGAATTTGCCTATTTGTCCTACTTGTACAACTACATTTGGTATGGGGAATTTGATATGGATGATGCCACTTTTACAAAAGCAAAAAACTCTTTTGAAAAAGCAATACAAGCTATAAAATAATGAACAGAACTCTCAAAATATATGTATTTTTTCTGATTTTGCTTTTGGCAGGCATTGTTTACATTGATATAAACCGACCAAAACCCATCAATTGGTCGCCAACATATTCTATTAAAGATAAAATACCTTTTGGACTCTATGTTTTTGATAATGAAGTAAAATCATATTTCAAAAACCAAAAAATTGAAAAAATAAATACCACGCCTTATGAATATTTAATCGATCAATATGATTATGATAGTTTGGTGAACAATTATAAAATTAAGGGAACTGCGCTGAATATTTCTGAATATTCAGACATAGACAAACAATCTGTTGAAGAATTATTAATATTTGTAAGTCGCGGAAACACCGCATTTTTAAGCTCGAAAGAATTGCCAATGCAATTGTTAGACAGTTTAAAAGTCACAACCAAATTAGATTACAAATTCAATGATAGTATATTCAATTGGGTAGCAAATAAAAAATTAGATTCAAAAAAATATAAAATAACGGAAGGCTTAGGCAATAATTATTTTGCTAAAATTGATACTTTGAATACTACTGTTTTGGGTTATCAAAATGGCGATTCGACCAGAGTAAATTATATTAAAGTAAAATATTATGATGGCGAATTTTTACTGCACACCCAACCTGCAGCTTTTACAAATTTTCATTTATTAAAAGGCAACCATTTTGAATATGCCCAAAAAGTATTGTCTTATATTCCAAAAAACAATATATATTGGTTTATAAAAAATCAAGATGGACAAGTCATTTCGCAATCACCCATGCGGTATATTTTAAATCAACCTGCTTTAAAATGGGCTTGGTATATTTTTTTATTAGGAACACTTATCTTTATGATTTTTAACGCCAAAAGGAAGCAACGTATTATTCCTATAAAAAAACCACTGCCCAACACCACGGTCGATTTCACCAAAACCATAGGGAATTTATATTATCAAGAAGGCGATCATGACAATATTATTAATAAAAAAATAGTGTATTTTCTTGAAAAAATTAGAAATGTCTATTTAATAGATACTAATAAATTGGATGATGAATTTATAAAAAAACTACATTTAAAATCTGGAAAAGACATCTCCGATATACAAAGAGCAGTTTTTCTAATAAATACGCACCGAAAAAGTCCGCACAGTAGTATTGAAGAAGATTTGATTCAGATGAATAAAGCAATAGAAAAGATAATTAATTAAGATATGGAAGATAATAATAACATAGAAACACAAAACGAAAACGTAAATTTCGAATCTAGAATCAACTTAGCGCCGCTTTTAGAAAGTATAAATGCTATTAAAAAAGAATTGGGCAATGTCATTGTTGGTCAAGAAAAAATGATCGATCAACTGCTCGTAGCCGTACTTTCAAACGGTCACGTTTTGCTGGAAGGCGTTCCTGGTGTTGCCAAAACCATTACGGCAAAACTGTTGGCAAAAACGTTGAGTATAGGTTTTAGCCGAATTCAATTCACACCAGATTTGATGCCATCAGACATTTTAGGAACGTCCATATTTGATTTAAAAAAATCGGAATTTGAATTCAAAAAAGGCCCTATATTTTCGAATTTAATTTTAATAGATGAAATAAATCGTGCGCCAGCCAAAACACAAGCGGCACTTTTTGAAGTCATGGAAGAGCGACAAATTACGATCGATGGAAATGCTTATATTCTAGAGACACCGTTTTTAGTTATTGCCACACAAAATCCAATCGAGCAAGAAGGAACTTACAGATTGCCTGAAGCGCAATTGGATCGTTTCCTTTTCAAAATTTCTATTGATTATCCAAAATTGGACGAAGAAATTATTATTATTCAACGCGAACATGCCTTGCAAAACAATGGAAAGCTCGAAAATATTCAAACCTTACTTTCGTCTCAAGAAATAAAAAATTATCAAAGCTTGGTGAAACAAATTATTGTGGAACAAAATTTATTAGAGTATATCGCCAAAATTGTCATCAATACACGTGAAAATGCTTTTTTATATTTGGGTGCTTCGCCTCGTGCATCTATAGCCATTTTGAACGCTGCCAAAGGTTTTGCAGCCATTCGTGGTCGAGATTTTGTAACGCCAGAAGATGTAAAAGAAGCTGCAATTCCTGTTTTGCAACACCGCGTTATTGTAACACCAGAGCGAGAAATGGAAGGCATAACCAGTACAGAGATTATTAGACAAATTATTGAAACGGTAGAGATTCCGAGGTAGGTTTTAGTTTTTAGTGATTAGTGATTAGTGAATAGTAAATAGCAATTAGTAAATAGTAATTAATAACTAGAGCTAGAAACTATTGGTCATTTGTACTGGTAATTAAAAACAGAACTTTGAATCTCTTGCTTTGATTACTAATTATGAAAACTAAATTCTTAAATCTAAATAGTAATTACTAATCAATATTTACTAATCACTTAAGACTAATTACTAGTCACTTAAGACTAATCACTAAAAAAATGAATTTCATAAAAAAACTATACCTCAACAATCTATTTTTCTATATTTTTTTAGGAATTATAGTACTTTATGTATTATCCTTTATGTTTCCAGCCTTATATAATATGACAGGGTATGTTTTGTTAATTGTCATTACCTTTTTGTTGCTCGACATTCTCATTCTATTTTTTGCTAAAAATGGCATTGAAGGCACCAGAATTACACCCGAAAAATTATCCAATGGCGATGAAAATCCTATAAATATATCTATAAAAAATTATTACACCTTCCCTATTTTAGTGAAAATAATTGATGAAATTCCGTTTCAATTCCAGATTAGAAATTTTGAAATAATACGAAAAATAAAAGCTTCATCACAGGACGATATAAGCTATAATTTGCGGCCAACAGAGCGAGGCGAGTACTATTTTGGAAATTTAAATATCTATGTTTCATCGCCACTCAAACTTATTTCTCGACGATTTACTTTTGATAAAGATAAAATGACGCCCACTTACCCATCATATATTCAACTTAGAAAATATGATTTAATGGCATTTTCAAATAATTTATTCCAGTACGGAATCAAGAAAATTCGCCGAATTGGACATACCATGGAATTTGAACAAATCAAGGAATATGTTCCTGGCGATGATATTAGAACTTTAAATTGGAAAGCCACTGCCAAAAAAAATGCTTTGATGGTCAACCAGTTTCAGGATGAAAAATCGCAGTCGGTATATATGATAATTGACAAAGGTCGGGTCATGAAAATGCCGTTCAACGGTTTGAGCTTGCTTGATTATGCTATAAATGCCACACTAGTTTTATCAAATGTTATTTTAAAAAAACAAGACAAAGCCGGAATGTTTGCTTTTTCCAAGAAAGTTGAAAATCGTGTTTTTGCAGAAAAAAGAGCCTCGCAAATGCAAAAAATTTTAGAAACATTATACAACATTAAAACCGATTATTTCGAAAGTGATTTCAGCCGATTGTACGCAGATATCAAGAAAAATATCAACCAACGCAGCCTCATTATTTTATATACCAATTTTGAAACGCTCGACGGTTTACACCGCCAAATGGCGTATTTAAAAGGCATTGCTAAAAGTCATTTGCTAGTGGTGGTTTTCTTCAACAACACAGAACTCAACGAAATTATAAATAAAAAAGCAGAAAATATTCAAGAAGTTTACGACAAAGTCATTGCCGAAAAATTCGCTTTCGAAAAACGATTGATTGTAAACGAACTCAAAAAATACGGAATTTATACGGTGCTCACCCAACCCGAAAATTTAACTTTAGACACCATCAATAAATATTTGGAAATCAAAGCGAGAGGCATTTTGTAAGGTTTCCAAAATTACTAGCTTGAAATTAATGCTTATCAATAAAGTTTAATTGTTTACATCTTTGCAATGTGTCAATATAAAATCAAAAAGAAATGAAAAAATTAAATTTAGTAATTGTATTTGGATTTATAATATTGCTTTCTGCATTTACAATCTACAATACAAATTGGAAAATTGATGACAACTTCAATATTCATTTTGTTGGAACTAAAGTTGAAGGACATTTTGAAAAATTTAAAGGCAAAGTTGTGTTTGATGAAAACGAATTAGCAACTTCAAAGTTTTCATTAGTTGCCGAAGTTGAATCTATCGCAACAGGAAATTTTCTAAAAAACTACCACGCTAAAAGCGATAAATGGTTTGATGCCGAAAAGTATCCAAACATTAGTTTTACATCTTCCAAATTCTCTAAAACTACAAAAGGTTATGAAGTTGTTGGTTTACTGAATATTCACGGTGTAGAAAAGGAAATTACAATTCCGTTTACTTTTACGAACGCTATTTTTAAAGGAAATTTTAGTGTAAACAGATTGGATTATAGAATTGGAACTATGGAAGGAATGTCCAAAAAAGTTTCAAATGAAATTAAAATAGATTTTTCTGTGCCAGTGACTAGGAGCAAATAATCAATTGGATTAAAAAGCTTGAATGGATGTTGCGAGAATAAACGACGAATAACTATGATTTTGTTATGTTTAGGCGTTCGGATTTCTTATTCTATTTGTCTGCGCGGTCGGGCATTTCTGCGCTAACGATTACGGCATATCTGGGTGGTTGGGTAAATATTTAATACTTTAATATACCATCCTAAAAGCCTCAAATTTGAGGCTTTTTGCTTATAAATCGAAGCTTTTAGGCTGGATATTGAGGCTTTTAGGTTGGTGTTTGAGGTTATTAAGGTGGTGTTTGAGGTTAATAGGGTGGAATATGAAGCTTTTAGCTTGGACGTTGAGGCTTTTAGCTTGGAATAAAAATTGTAATTGATATTTTAATAAATAATAAGCAGTTGCCTGTTTTTTATTTTTATTTATTTGCTACAAAGTCGGGAGACTTTGTAGAGCTAGCCGTTTTTATGGAACACTTTGAAGAGCGGGTATTATATTCGTTTGAACCAATTTTCAATTTTAATTCCTTCCAAATTCACAAAATCTTTTTCGTTATCTGTAATTAAAGTTAGTTTATTTTCAATTGCTGTTGCTCCAATAAGTAAATCAAATTCATCGTGCATTGGTTTTCCTGCTTTTCTCAATCTAACTTTCTCTTTTGAGTAGCTTTTTATACAACTGGAAATTGGAATTATTGAAATTCCGTTTACAAATAAATCAACTGCTTCGTGAGATTTTTTAATATCTCGACTATTTTCCGCTCCAAATCGAAGTTCAAAAACGGTTATTTCAGATATGAAACAATTCTGTTTTCCTTTTTGCTTTATTATATCGTCCAAGTTCATTTTTCCACGAAGGAAAAATACACAAATATTCGTATCAAGTAAATATTGCATTAGAAACTTATTTCGCTATTCTTAAATTTCCTACTGGATTTAATTTCTGCAACGATTTCCTCAGCAGTTTTTTCGGTCGAAAATGCCCCAAAAGATTTGTAAAAAGTGTCAACTTTCTCAATTTTATCTTTTTTCAATGATTTGGTTAGACTTTCAATAAGTTCAATTTTACTCAATGGACTTAACCCATTAAACATTGCTGAGTATGTTTCAATTATGTTTCGTTCAGTATAACTCATTTTTTTTTGTAAAGTTAAGAATTATTTTTCATCTTCTGTTTTTTTTGAGAATGGCTATCAACTTCTCGGATAGTATATTAAAAAACAGGCTATTGGCTGTTTTTTATTTTTATTTATTTGCTGCAAAGTCGGGAGACTTTGTAGAGCTAGCCGTTTTTATGGAACACTTTGAAGAGCTGGTATACATTTAATCTTTTTTAGTAAAAAAATATTTTTCTTTTCCAGGTTTCGTTGTCATCAACTAAAGTTTTATTTATCCAATTACCCTTTTTGTCGTATTTATAATCATACTTTAATGTTTTATCTTCTGTTAAATCATCATTGACAAATATTTGACTCTTTACTTCATCACCATACTTGTTGTAGTCACTTATATGAATGGTTTTTGTTCCATTCCAAATAGAAGTTGTTTTTTGCCTAGTTTTCTGCCCTTTTGTGTTATAAAAATATTCCCAATGAGATAGAATTTCTTCCTCTTTATTATGCACGTAATATTCAGTTTGTATTATCAATAAATCTTTATCATTATAGACGTCTTCAGAATTTCTCTTTTTAACTCCATCAACCATTTCATATCTTGTGATAATCTTTTGCTTGTTTTCTATTTTCACTTCAGTATTACGATTGTCTATAGAGCGCTTGTTTAATAAATATCCATTATTGTCAAATTCATAATTAATTGTGTCTATGTGACAATGAAGCTTGCCTTTTTCATCAATTACTGTGGGACATATTTCTTTAATTTCAATAATTTTTTTCACTTTTCCAATTAAACTCATTTGCTGCCAGTCTGAAGATTTTTTTTGCCCATATAGATGGCTTAAAAATGAAACTTGAAATATAATAATTAGTATTTTATTCATAAATTTTATTTAGTTTATTATTTTTTTATGCGAGTAGTTTCCTCGCTAGTGCGAGCTTCTAGCTCGTACCCATTATGTTTTTCTAATATTTCTAAAATTCTTTGTACTTTGGGGGTACGAGCTAGAAGCTCGCACTAGCAGGGGGAAGAGCTGGGACTTTGTAGAGCTAGCGGTTTTTATGGAACACTTTGAAGAGCTGGATAACTCTGTGCGATCGTCACTTTTCTTTTTGTATTATGTTTAATAAATACTGACACAAAACAATAATTAATAATTGAATACCTAAAACAAATATTAATCTTCCATAATTAGTGAAAATATTAATTCCTTGAATTAAATAAAATGCCAAAAATAAAATTGAAATAGAAATAGACAATTTTCCAAGTTGTTTAAAAAAAATTAATTCACCTATAAAATTTTCTTTTTTCATAATTATGTTTAATATTTAATTTTCTGTCGCTCGAATTTTTTATTCTCTTTGTGGGCACGGTTTGCAAAACCGCGCTAAATTTGACGTTGATACATCCGAGCAATCGGGTTTAACTTTACATTGATACATTCAAGCGATCGGGTTTCTTATTCTCATTGTGGGCACGGTTTGCAAAACCGCGCTAACTATAAAGTTGAGATATCCGCGCGATCGGGTTACGAGCTAGAAGCTCGCACTAGCGGGGGATTTGGTTAGCCAAATGTATAAATTAAAGACCGATTCGCCGCGGCGAAACAAAACCATTCGCCGCGGCGAATTGCCTAAAACCCCAATTGCGCCAAACCGCTGTGCTTGTTGCACAACTGTTCAAATATAACAAAAA
>NZ_JANLVD010000019.1:0-70665 GCF_031363805.1 Flavobacterium sp.
AACAATTCGAAATTTTCATTCAAAAAATTACAAATGGCGGAATTTTAGTTTACAATGAAGACGATTCGGAAGTAAAACGTGTTGCCCAAGCTGCTACAAATCCAATAAGAAAGTTGGCTTATGCAACGCCAAATTATAAAGTCGAAAACGGAATTACACTTCTAGAAACGCCAGAAGGCGATATGCCAATTGAAGTTTTTGGAGCTCACAATCTAAATAATCTGGCTGGTGCCAAATGGATTTGCCAGAATATGGGTGTGGATCAAGCAGATTTTTACGAAGCTATTGCCAGTTTTAAAGGTGCTTCCAAACGTTTGGAAAAAATATCTGAAAGCAAAACAAAAGTAGCTTACAAAGATTTTGCGCATTCGCCAAGCAAAGTTGCAGCAACTACCAAAGCAGTAAAAGAACAATTTCCAGATAGAAAATTAGTGGCTTGTTTGGAATTGCATACTTACAGTAGTTTGAACGCTGAATTTTTGAAAGAATATGAAGGCGCACTTGAATTTGCTGATGTTGCTATAGTTTTTTATTCGCCCGATGCTGTAAAAATAAAACAATTGGAAGAAGTCACTTATGAGCAAATTGCTACGGCTTTCAATCGTAAAGATTTAATTATTTATACCAATCCAACAGATTTTAAAAATTATTTGTTTAATTTAAATTTAGAAAATTCTGCTTTATTGTTAATGAGTTCAGGAAATTATGGAGGATTGAATTTTGATGAGATTAAAACTTTAATAGAATAAATGTTTTTTTATGGAAATAACTTTGCAAAATTATTCGAAAAACATTAACGCATCAACCTTAAAAAAAAGTCAAAAACTAATTGTTAGAGACATTGATGAATTGAAACCAAATTCATTTGTTGCATACGTGGATGAAGATAGAAATAGTTATGATGTTTCAATAATTTTATCAATCAACAAAGAAATTATTAGTTCGGCGTGTGATTGTGGATCGAAATCCAATCTTTGTATTCATAAAATAGTTTTTCTAAACTATTTATCAGCAAAAGGAAATGTTAGTAATAAAATAGCTAGAAAGAAAAAATTAACGCAAGCCGAAGAAATTATTTCTGGTATTGATGTAAATATTCTAAAGAACTGGGTTATTCAATTACTAAATAAAAACAAAGATTTAGAATTATTATTTGTAAACGAATTTTCTAATGATAAAAAGGAATTTAACTCAAAAGAAGTTAAAATCCTTATAGACAATTCGATAAAATCAGTCATTAAAAACAAAAAAAGTATTGAAAATAGTGAGCTAAAAAAAATTATTGATTTATTGGATGTTACATTAAAACCTGTAGTCGTTTTTTGTGAAGATAATATTTCAAAAAAAGAAGGATTAGACTTATTATTTTTTATAATTGACGAATTATCTGATTTTCATAATCGATATTATTTAACTAGTGTAAAAGTGGAGCGGTTTGTTGAAAAAATTTCAAATCAAGTTAATTCAAAAATTTATTTGCTTAAAGATTATGATAAATGGACAGAAATAGTTGATTTAATTTTTGAAACTATCTTTTACGATTCAAAATTCTCATTGACCATCAGTACATTTAATTTTGTAACTTCTATTTATACAAACACATCTGATAATAATGATAGAAGATTTTATTTTGCAAAAAAGCTTGAAGCATTCTTTTTATTTTTGATAAAAAACAATCAAACCCCAAGTTTATTATTTAGTAATTTTATATTGGATGTTTTATCTGAGAATAAACTTTTTGAATCTAATTTTAAATATTTTAAATCTTTCAGGTATGAAAATAGTTTTAATCTAAAATTAATTGATGCTCTTCTAGAAATCAATAAATTGGAAGAAGCCGAAATTCTTTCCGTTCACCAGATTAGACTAAATGGTTATGTTGAATTTAACATTGAATATTGGAAAAGGCTAAAAAATATTTACTCAATCCAAAAAAATCAAACTAAACTTGTTGAAGTATTGACCAACACCGTTTTTTTTGATTTTGATTTTGAAGGTTTAATGCTGATCAAAGCAAATAAGGAAACTCCTTATTACAACAAATTCAGGTCTAATTTGCAAGGAAAAGTAAAACGAATATTTAGTAAGTCAAAACAGGCGGTTTTATTTTATTATCAAATCTTAAATTCTGAAAATGCATATAGCAAAATGATTGAAACTATATGTTCATACACAAATTATGATTTACTTTTTGAGTATAAAGAAGAAATGTACTTAACAGATAAACTAGCCTTTTTAATCAATTTAACAGATATTGAAAGTAAATGGTATAGTTCCAAAACAATAAATGTTGAATACAGAGAAAAGTTAATATTATGGATTTTAGAACGATACGAAACAATTATTATTGAAACCTTTTTGAAAGGAAAAACAAGATACGGCAATAGTATTTTTTATGAAGAATTTGTAAAAGTTATTCAAGCTAAATAATATTATGGAACAAAACCTTACTATAAAAAATTGGGCTGAAGACGACCAGCCTCGCGAAAAACTAATGCTAAAAGGCAAACAGGTTTTGAGCGATGCCGAATTAATTGCCATTCTTATTGGTTCTGGAAGTCGAAACGAAAGTGCCGTGGAATTATCCAAACGAATTCTAGCCAGCGTTGATAATAACCTAAATGTTTTAGGCAAAATGTCCATTCAGCAGTTAATGACTTTCAAAGGAATAGGCGAAGCCAAAGCCATTTCGATTATTGCCGCTACAGAACTTGGACGACGCCGAAAAGATGAAGAAGTGGTCGAACTTAAAAAAATCACTTCTTCCAAAGCAGTTTTTGATGTAATGCAACCTATTATTGGCGAATTGCCTCACGAGGAATTTTGGGTTTTATACCTTAATAATGCCAACAAAGTTATTTATAAATCACAAATCAGCAAAGGTGGAATTACTGGAACTGTAGTCGATGTTCGAATTGTTTTTAAAATTGCATTCGAACAAAATGCAGTTGGAATTATACTCACACACAATCATCCGTCAGGAAAATTGGAAGCCAGCGATGCCGATAAAACTTTGACTAGAGAATTAAAATTAGCTGGAAATCAGCTCTCTATTTCGGTTTTGGATCACATTATTATTACTGAAAATGGCTATTTTAGTTTCCAAGATGAAAATATATTCTAAAGTATTTGGTTTGAATAGACAAATGTCTTATTTTTGTAGACAAATGTCTTTATTATGGAAGCAATCAAATTAAATCAGACTGTTCAACTTGACAAAGCTGTTCGCGTTTATGTTACTAAAGTCGAAAAAGAAAGTGGTTACAAATTAATCAATAAAAACATTACTTACAACGATTTTTTTAAAAACCGTATGCTTTTGGTTCATGCCATTCGAGAAGGTGTTTCGTTCGATTTTTTTAGTTTGATTAAAGAAAAAACCCCATTCAATGACGAAGATTGGGCTGGTTTTTTAGGAATTTCCACAAAATCTTTACAAAGAAATAAAGCCAAAGAAAGTTTTGTTTTCAAACCAATCCAATCCGAAAAAATATTTGAACTGGCAGAAGTGACCAATCTAGGAAATGAAGTTTTTGATGATGAAAGTTCTTTTTATTCTTGGTTAAACGCACCGTCATTTGCTTTGGGAAATTTAAAACCTATGGAACTACTCAAAGATTCTTATGGGAAAGAAATGGTTCTAGGCGAATTATACAAAATTGATCAAGGTATTTTTATATAATGGAAGTTTTTAGATTGGCCAGAAAAAAATATCCAATCGAACTTTCGGGAAAAGGCGCTTCCATGTTTGGTGCCAGATGGAATTTTAAAGGAACCGAAATTATTTATACAGCACAAAGTAGGGCATTGGCAATGGCGGAAGTGGTTGTTCATCTTTCGCTTGCCACTTTACCAAAAGACTTTGTGATGCTAACAGTTGATGTTCCAGAGAGCATTCCAATTGAATTTCTAGATGAAAAAAAACTCCCAAAAGGTTGGAATGTTTTTCCGCATAGCTTCACCACACAATTATTGGGTGAAGATTTTATAAAAAGGAATGAAGCTTGCATACTAAAAGTGCCATCGGCTGTGGTAAAAGGCGATTATAATTTGCTAATCAATCCGTATCACGAAGATTTTAAACAAATAAAAATTATAGATCAAGTCGATTTTCCTTTCGATAAAAGAATTTTTGGGTAATACTTTAACTTTACAGTTTTTTTTTACCACATAGAATTTAGAAAATAAGACTTTCATAGCATAAAAAATAAATTTTTCACATAGCTATGTCAACTAAAATCGAGCGAAGCGACTTTTTTATCACTATACGCTATGAATCTATGTATTAAAAAATAGAAATATACTATTAAGTGAGTTGAGGTTTTAAGAATTTATTTGTTTTTGAATCACTATCTTGCTTCAAGATTAAAAGTAAAAATGATTACCACCAAAAAAATTGCATTTTCTTATCCAAATGGCGAAACTTTTCAGTTTCCTGATTTGCACTGTGAAGCGTCAAATACCGTTTTAATTACTGGAAATTCAGGCAAAGGTAAAACTACTTATTTGCATCTTTTGGCAGGATTGTTAAAATCAAAATCAGGTGAAATTGTTATCAATGAAGTCAATATAAATTCGATTTCAAATAAAAGTAAAGATCAATTTCGAGGTCAAAATATTGGCATTGTTTTTCAGAAATCCCATTTTATTGCATCACTTTCCGTTTTAGAAAATATAGAAATGGCAAGTTGGTTGGCTTTTGGAAACAAAAATACCAGTAAAGCAAAAAAGCTTTTGCAAGAATTAGATTTATTAGAATTTCAAAACAAATTACCTTCTCAATTAAGTGTTGGTCAGCAACAAAGAGCTTCCATTGCTCGAGCATTAATCAACGAACCCAAGGTGCTTTTGGCAGATGAACCCACTTCAAGTTTAGACGATGAAAATGCTTTTAAAGTAGCCAATTTATTAGAAAAACTGACCAAAGAATACAACGCAGCCTTGGTAATTGTGACACATGATTTGCGATTAAAAAATAAATTCCCGAACCAAATAAATTTAATTTAATCAAAATGATTTTAAAATTGGCTTGGCGCAACATTTGGTTCAAACCACTCAATACTATTTTGAGTATTATTTTATTGGCTTCGAGTGTAGCCATTATTACGGTTTTAATATTGTTGCAAAAACAATTTGAAGACCAGTTTTCTAAAAATGCAGACAATATAGATTTGGTTTTGGGAGCCAAAGGAAGTCCGTTGCAATTGGTTTTATCTTCTGTTTATCAAGTAGATGCTCCAACAGGAAATATAAATTTTAAAGAAGCGCAAACTTGGATGAAAAATCCGTTTGTAAAAACCGCAATTCCACTTGCTTTTGGCGATAATTATTTAGGTTTTAAGATTGTTGGCACAACACCAACATATTTAAATCAGTTTAACTCAAAAATTCAATCAGGAAAAATTTTTGATAAAAATTTTGAAGTAGTTATAGGAAGTGAAATTGCCAAAAAGTTAAATATAAAGATTGGAGACTCTTTTTTTGGTTCTCACGGCGATGCTAAAGAAGGCGAGAAGCACGAAGAAAATAAATATATCGTGGTCGGAATTGCATCTGCAACAGGAAAAGTAATCGATAATTTAATTCTTTCCAATATAGAAAGTGTTTGGGCAATGCATAATGAAAATGATCACGAACACGAAGCGGAAAATCATGAAGAAGACAAAGAAATTACGGCTGTTTTACTTAAATTTAGAAATAAAATGGGCATTGTGCTTTGGCCAAGATTAATAGCACAAAACACCCAAATGCAAGCGGCTTCGCCAGCCATAGAGATTAATAGATTGTTTAGTTTATTCGGAATTGGATTGCAGGCATTGCAATATTTGGCTTTTGGGATAATGTTTATTTCAGGAATTAGTATTTTTGTGGCTTTGTATAACAGTTTAAAAGAAAGAAAATATGAATTTGCCATACTTCGCGTGAATGGTGCAAGTAGAATTCAATTATTGACCTTGGTACTTATAGAAAGTTTGGTTTTGTGTTTCATAGGATATATTTTTGGAACAATTATTGGTAGAATAGCTTTGGTGTTTATATCAAAATCATCAGAAAATGAATTTAAAATGACATTCAATCCATTAGAGTTTGTGTGGAATCTGGAAGGAATTTTAGTATTAGTCACTATATTTGTAGGCGTTTTGGCAGCATTAATTCCTGCCTTAAAAGCGTATACAATGAATATTTCAAAAACATTAGCCAATGCATAATTTAAAATATATTGTAATATTTATATTTTTAGGATTATTGTCTTTTCAATCTAAAAAAATTGAAAATAAAACGATAATCGAGAAACAAAACAAAATGATCTCAGATTCCTTAAATTGGAAAATTTTGGGTCAAATTAAATTCATCAAAAAGAAACACAAAGACTACGGAGAAATTGATTTCCCTGTGATAAATGAAATTTTGAAGAAAAAAAGTGGCAAAAAAATCTTAATGTCAGGTTTTATTGTTCCAATAGACAATGTGAATTATGCGCTGAGTAAAAATGTATTTGCTTCATGTTTTTTTTGTGGAAAAGCTGGGCCAGAAACTATTATGGGAATCAAGTTTAAAGCTGGAAAAATGAAACTCAAAACCGATCAATACGTCACACTAGAAGGCAATTTTAGAGTGAATGAAAACAATGTGGAAGACTGGATTTACCATATTGAAGATGCAGTAATTGTAAAAGGAAATTAAAATGTATTCGAATATTAAGCATATTTTCTTCGATTTAGACCACACACTTTGGGATTTTGATAAAAATTCTGGATTCGCTTTTGAAAGAATTTTCAATGAAAATAAAATCGACATCAATCTGAAAGATTTTTTGCATTATTACATTCCGACCAATGTGAAATATTGGGAAATGTATCGTAAAGATGAAATTACACAGTCTGAACTTCGTTATGGACGCTTAAAAGAAACTTTCGATTTGATAGATTATAAAACGGATCAATCAACTATAGATTTTTTTTCGCATCAATATATTGAATACTTGCCAAAGTTTACTGAATTATTTGACGGAGCCATTGAAACGTTGGATTATTTAAGTTCGAAATACAACTTGCATATTATAACCAATGGTTTTCATGATGTTCAGGATAAAAAAATGGGCAATTCAAATATCAAACATTATTTTAAAACCATTACCAATTCTGAAATGGCTGGTGTAAAAAAACCAAATCCTATTATTTTTGAACATGCTTTGCAAAAAGCAGTTGCCAAAAAAGAAGAAAGCATCATGATTGGCGATTGTTTGGAAGCAGATGTAAATGGCGCATTAAATTTTGGAATCAAGGCGCTTTTTTTTAATTCAAATAAAATAGAAATCAATCCAAATATTCATCAAATAAATACATTAATCGAACTCAAAAAAATATTTTAAAATGAAAATATATACTTTTATATTATTGTTGGTTTCAAGTGTAACATTTGCTCAAGCATCGTTAAATAATTATAAATACGCTATTCTTCCATCAAAATTTAAATTTCAAAAAGAGAAAAACCAATACAGAATAAATGCAACTACCAAAGCTTTTTTTGAACAAAAAGGGTTGAAGGTTTTTTATGATGATGAAGCTTTGACACAAGATTTAGCAAACAATAATTGCAGTAAAGTGTACATTAATATTGATGAAAATAATAATATGTTCACCACCAAATTAATAGTTAGTGTAATAGATTGTCAAAATAATGCTTTGTTAACTTCAAAAGAAGGAAGTAGTAGAATAAAAGAATATGCCCCAGCTTATAATGAAGCTTTGCAGATAGCTTTGAAATCTATTCAGGATTTTATTTACCAATATAAAGCCAAAACAGAACAGCCAAATTCAGCGATAATTACTACTTCAAAAGCTGAAGCTAAAACAGATAATTCAATTCAAGCTTACTCTGAAATGCAGACTTCCAGTAATGGATTTAATTTTTTGCACAGTAAAACCAAAGCTGTTTTAAATTTAATGAAAACTACAAATCCAAATTATTTTATTGCAAAATCTGATAATAAAATGGGTATAGTTTTTCAAAAGGATCAAGGCTGGTTTTTTGAATATTATATAAACCAAAAATTAATTTCTGAACAAATTGAACTTAAGTTTTAGTAGTCAGTGGTCAGTTTACAGGGGAATTGATTAAATTTTTAATTCGTAATTCGTAATTCGAAATTCTCTCAATATCCATATTTATCTTTCCATCGGTTTTTTAAAAATTCTCGGGTTCCATTTTCTCGGGAATTATTACCAGGATTATAAAAAACAGTTTTTGAAATTTCATCAGGTAAAAACTCTTGTTCAGTAAAATTATTGCTAAAATCATGAGAATATTTGTACTCATCGCCATAACCCAATTCCTTCATTAATTTTGTTGGCGCATTTCGCAAATGAATAGGAACAGGCAAATCGCCAGTTTGTTTCACTATTTTTTGAGCTTCGCCAATGGCCAAATAACTCGCATTACTTTTGGGAGAAGTAGCCAAATAAACTGCACATTGACTTAAAATAATTCGGCTTTCAGGATAACCAATTGTTGTTACGGCCTGAAAAGTATTGTTCGCCATAATAAAAGCTGTCGGATTGGCATTGCCAATATCTTCACTGGATAAAATAAGCATTCTTCTTGCAATAAACTTAACATCTTCGCCACCTTCAATCATTCTAGCCAGCCAATATACTGCGCCATTTGGGTCGCTCCCACGAATAGATTTTATAAATGCTGAAACAATATCATAATGTTGTTCTCCTGTTTTATCATATAAAACAGTATTTTTTTGAACCAGTTGCATTACTTTTTCATTGGTAATTTCAACCGAATCGCTATCGGTAGCATTGACAACCAATTCAAAAATGTTTAATAGTTTTCTGCCATCGCCACCTGAAAGCCGCAGCAAGGCTTCCGTTTCAACCAATTGAATATTTTTAGTTTTCAAAAATGCATCAGTAGTCATAGCGCGATTTAAAAGTGCTTCTAAATCTTCTTTAGAAAATGCATTCAAAACATACACCTGACATCTTGACAATAATGCAGGAATAACCTCAAAACTCGGATTTTCTGTTGTGGCGCCAATCAAAGTGATGATGCCTTTTTCCACTGCAGCCAACAACGAATCTTGCTGCGATTTGCTAAATCGATGAATCTCATCAATAAATAAAATTGGATTTTTGGCGGTGAATAATCCGCCACTTTGCTTTGCTTTATCAATGACATCACGAATGTCTTTTACGCCAGAATTTATGGCACTTAAAATGTAAAATGGGCGTTTGGATTCTTGTGCAATAATTTGTGCCAACGTAGTTTTTCCAGTACCTGGCGGACCCCAAAAAATTAATGATGGAATAATTCCTTTGGAGATTTGATGCGTCAACGAACCATTTTCGCCTACCAAATGCGACTGACTAATATAATCTTGTAAATGTTGCGGACGAATTCGCTCTGCCAAAGGTGCTTCCAATTGATTGTTGATTCGGTTATTTGTTATTTTGGTTATTCGATATAAGAATTTACAAATTTATGACATTTCAGTTTTTAAATCAACAAATAATCCAATAACCAAATAAACAATTATGACAAAATATCACAAAATTAATTTTGGCTGCATTTTTGAGAATATCTATTATCTTTTAGTCTATCATCTATTATCTACTATGAAGGAAACCGATTTTAAATTTTCAACATCAGTATTAGCTTGGCCACTTTATGCATTGCTGACTCTTTGGTTGGTATTTGTTTTGGAAATCATTTTTCCAGGCGATTTCTCACATTTTGGAATATTGCCAAGAACCGTATCTGGATTAAAAGGAATTGTATTCAGTCCGTTTTTGCATGGCGATATTAAGCATTTGTTCAACAATTCGATACCATTATTTTTTCTGTTGGCTGCATTGCGGTTTTTTTACAGAGACCAATCGTTTCAAGTTTTGTTTTTTGGAATTGTACTTTCTGGATTAGGAACTTGGTTTATTGGAAGAGAAAGCTACCATATTGGTGCAAGCGGATTAATATATGTTTTGGTCAGTTTTATTTTCTTTAAAGGAATTAAGTCAAAATATTTTCGATTGGTTGCCTTGTCACTTGCTATTGTTATAGTTTATGGCGGCATGATTTGGTATATTTTCCCATCAGCCGAACAAGATATTTCTTGGGAAGGTCATTTGTCAGGATTTATTGCTGGCTATTTTCTAGCTCTTTATACCAAAACGCACGAATACCAAAAACCAATAAGGTATGACTGGGAACATCCAAATTTTGATCCATCGCAAGATGAATTCATGAAACACTTTGACGAAAATGGAAACTTTGCACCAATCAAGAAAGAACCTGAAACTGAAGAAGAAGAAGATTCTTTTTTTAAAATTAATTATTTTTTTAAAGAGAAATAAGTTAAGATGGTAAAAAAATATTTTTTGATTAGAATATTGATACAAATTTATTATCGTTAAATACTAAGTTCAACCCTATAATAATTAATTTAAGTTGCTGTTTAATTAAGCTATAATTTAAATCAACTATAGAAGCGGAATATTTTTTTTTGAGACAGATTTTAGAAATTTCTAAAATCTGTCTCAAAAAAATGAATATTATGAATCTAGCCTACAATAATTTTCACCACTATTATCAAGTCATTGATTATGATTTGTACAAAAAGATTAACCAGCAACTTGAATTAATTGAGATTTAATTTTTATTTCTTTAAAAGCTAAGAACGCTGACGAACTGTTTCATACAAAAATGCACCGCAAGCCACCGATACATTCAGTGAACCAATAGTTCCGAACATAGGTAGTTTCGCTTTTTCATCTACAATTTTTAAAACCGATGGATTTACACCCCGGTCTTCACTTCCCATAACAATAGCAACACCTTCATTTAGAGAAATGTCATAAATGTTACTTTCTGTCTTTTCTGTGGCAGCAACAGTTTTTATACCCGAGGCTTGTAGCAAAAAAATGGCGTCTTTGATGTGGTCTACTTTGCAAATTGGCACATTAAAAACTGCACCTGCAGATGTTTTTACAGTATCACCATTTACAGGGGCAGAACCTTGTTTTTGTACAATAATACCATCCACACCTGTGCACTCTGCAGTACGAATAATAGCACCAAAATTTCTAGCGTCAGACAATTGGTCCAATATAAGAAACAAAGGTTTTTTACCACTTTCTACAACTTTATCAATCAATTTTTCTAAATCTTGAAATACGATTGGAGCAATTGTTGCCACCGCACCTTGATGGTTATTCGGTGTTAATCGGTTTAATTTTTCAACTGGAACATAAGAAAAATTGATGCTATTTTTTTTCATTAACTTCAATAGTTCTTGCATCAATTCGCTTTGTGCATCACTTTGAATAAAAACTTTATCAATTTCTTTTTTAGCATTTATGGCTTCAATAATAGCACGTATTCCAAATATTTGGTTTTCTTTTTCCATGGGGCAAAGGTATAAAAAAACCACCAGTTTTTGACTGGTGGTTTTTGAAATAAAATGTATAATCAATTTAATTTACCCAAAATGGTGTAAATTGGTTAACTACAAAAATTTGTGATAATACTACATTAGGTACATTTGCTGAATTCGCAGTGTATTCTGACGCAGGATATAATAATCTTTTTGGTTTAACTGCACCAGCTGGTGCGGTGATTGCAAATGGATTAGCTGGAAAGCCTGTTCTTACTTGATCTAAAAATGGCTCAATACCATTAATTCCAGTAACAGCTAGCCATTTTTGAGTCATAATTGCTTCCAATTTGTTAGGAGTTCCATCCCAACCTAAACCTAAAACATTATTTGTCGCTGTAATATATGGAGCAGCTACAATAAGAGTTGGAAATGTATATGTTCCAATTGGCGCATTATAAAGATTAAATGAAGCTGAAATACCTGATTGAAAAAGAGTTTTAGCGTTTCCTCCAAATGAAGGATATCTAAATGATGCCTCAGACTGCAAAAAGTAACTTTCAGATGCAAGCATTATATAACCATTTTTTCCAGATCCATTATTGTATCTATCTGTAGCGTCAACTCCAAGATAACCTGTTACGCCGCCTCCAAGTCTAGAAGCAGCTGCTGGAGCTGTTCCACCCGCAACCAAAGTAACATCGCCTTGATTTATACCTACAATGCCAGTAGCAAGGGAAGCAAACATTCGAGTTCTTCTAGGATCTAAAATACCAGTAGAATTTACATGAGTATTTGATTCTGTTCCCATTAAAACTTTAGCAATATATTGTGAAGCCACCGTAAAATTTCTATTTGTTCCTGCAGAAGATCCGTCTTTATTTGCTCCCCAATTTTGGTAAAGTGGGTTTTGACCTTGACTAGAATCGCCGTTATATCCAGGATTTATAGCCGCATCAGTTGTAAGAAATGGTTTGCCTGACAATGCTGCAATTCTTGAAGTTCTTAATGCTACCACGTCAGCTTCAGTTGATTGAGACATTCTAAGTAAAATTTTTAATTCTAAAGTATTAGCAAATGCAGCCCACTCAGTCATATCACCTCTAAATACAATATCTTCGTTTCCAGCAGGAATTAGAGAAGCCGTACTTGCAGCAATATCTGTTCTTGCTCTATCAAGTTGTAATAACAAATCTTTATATATATCCTTGTCATCATCATATTTTGGTCTTAAGTTTCCTAAACCCAACGATGCTTCCTTGTAAGGGGCATTGCCGTATAAGTCAACAATATACTGCATGTAAAATGCTTTCATGATTCTAGCTATAGCTTTATGATTGCCATATTCATTTGAAGGATCTGGATACACTAAAATGTTATTATAATTGAATATGCCAGTATATAAATTATCCCATATAACAGAACGAGTATTTGTATTGAAATTCAAGGTAAATTCAGTTCTGTATCCTCCAGTAAATGCATTTACATTTCCAGCCCAACTATTGGTCATTACACTACCATATTCATTCATAGCTACAGCTTGAGTTCTATATGTGGTAGACAAAGCTGACGCAAGAAATGCAGAAGGAGCAATATCATCTGTATGTGGATTATTAGTTGAAGAATTTACATCTAAATAATCATTACAGGATATAAGCATCGTAGTTGATGCAAAAAGTAATAAAAATATTTTTTTCATAATAAAATTTTTAAAAAGTTACGTTAACACTGAATCCGTAAGTTCTTGTTGAAGGATATTGTCCTGTTTGTGAATAACCTTGTCCGTTTGAAGCAGTGTTGTCAGTTGTTAGTTGTCTTAAGGCGCCATTAGCAGATGAAGCAGAGTATCCATTTGATGCTTCAGGATCTGTATATCCTTTGTTGTTGTATGATGATTTCCCTTTAAAAGGATTACCTAACAATATGAATGGATTTCTTGCGTTTACTCCAACTTTAATTCCTGAAACCTTTAATCTTTCAAGAATTTTTGCTGGCAATGAATAGCTTAAAGCAAGTTCTCTTACTCTGAACGCTGTGGCATCAATCAACATGGCTTCGCCTAAGTTAGACAAATTACCAAAATAATCAATTACTCCATTTCCTGCTCCGTATCCAGCTGCAGAACGGTAAGGAAGTGCTGGGTAGGCAGCATTAGTAGCATTTGGTACATATTGTGGATTGGCAGTTGTTCCTACATTAACGACAGAATTTTCAAAAACAAATCCTAAATCTCTATCAAAATCAGCAGTTTCTTCTGCATGTCCAGTCCAAGTTTGGTTATATCTTGTTCCTGAAATGATAGAATGACCTGTTCTAAAATCCATAACTGTAGTCAATTTAATACCTTTGTAAGAAAAACTGTTGTTTAAACCTAATATATAATCAGGAGTAACTTTGCCTAAGATTTCTTGAGTTGAAGTTTGTAATGCGATTCCATTCGATCCAATAATTACTCTACCAGAAGGATCTCTTTCATATTTAGTTCCTTTTATCAAAGGAAACGACTCTCCAACTTGAGCAAATATTCCAGCATTGGTTTGAATGTCATTTCTAATATTGTACAAATTTAATTCATTTGTACCACCTAAGTCAGTAACTTTTGTGTCATAGCTAGTATAGCTTACTCTACCTTCCCAAGTAAACGCGCCTTTTACTGGCGTGAAGCCTAGGTCAAATTCTACACCTTTATTTTCTAATTGACCAATATTGTCTTTAAATTCTTGATAACCACTAGTTCTTGAAACTGTTGAGCTAGAGATTAATTTGCTGATATCAGATTGATAGACTGTACCGTCGATAGTCAATCTATTATTAAAGAATCCAAAATTAACACCAAATTCTTGAGTATTTACAAATTCTGGTTGGATATCAGGATTTGTAACTCTTGTAAAAGCTGTATAAGACGAGCTTCCATTAAATGGATATCCAGTACCTAAAGTTGATAAATTTTCAATATCATATGCATTAATAGGATTTGTGTTTCCTACACGCGAAATATTAGCAAATAATTTTAAATAACTTAATGTATTTTTATCTCTTAATGATGCAAAAGCTTTAGTTGGTATGAATGACAAACCAGCAGAAGGGTAAAAATAGCCATTATTTTGAGGATTTAAAGTTGACACTATTTCATATCTTCCTGTTAAGTTTAAATACAAAAATTCTTTATAACCTAAATCTATATTATCAAAGAATGCAACTCTTCTAGTTTGGATTAAATTGTTTGTCAATAAATTTGGTATTCTAGGTTGTTTTACATTAGTTATATTGTAAAATCCAGGAATTTGTAAATCCAAACCACCTTGAGAAATTGTTGACGAAATTCTGTCTTGTATGTTGTTACCAAGATTCATTTTAAATGATAAATCATCAGCTAACATATAATTAAAATTTAATAATAAATCACCATAAAAATTACGAACATTAGTTCTACTTTGGTAGTATTCAGAAGTTAATGATAAATCGCCACCGCCATCACCAACCAAATCAATAAAAGCATTTTTATGTGTATCTTGTCTAATTGCTGAAGTTTGGATGTTAGCTAGATATGAAACAGATATGTTTTTATTAAATTCATATCCAATTGTACCAGAAACGTTAAATATGTCAGATACTCTATCTAATCTGGAATTTTTTCTTTCCCAAAAAGGATTTCTAAAATATGCATTGAAACCATTTCCCGGTCCAGAATTAACAAAAAGTTCGTAGGGAATGCTTGATGCTCCTTGTAAAAGATTTTCTAAAGTATCATCAGCATCTGCTTGAGATGTAATTGAATTAGTATATTGTACATTTCCTTCAACATTCCATTTACCTAATTTCTTACCTGCTTTGAATATGAATGAATTTCTTTTTAATTGATCACCAGGAACAATAAAATCAGTCACTTGTCTGTTTGCAGAAAATAATGCAAATGAATCTGCACCTCCATAATTAAAAGTTAATCCATTTTGACTAGTCAAACCAGTTGTGTAATATGCTTTTGCATTGTCCTCTACAAATGAATATGGTGCGGTCAATCTAGTCCCATCTGGTTGTAATAAACCAACTTCTCTTATGGAACCATCTAAAGGTTCTCCCCATCCACCATTTTCGTAGGGAACATATCCACCATCCCAGCCTTGACCGTATTTAGATTGTTTTTTTGGTAAAAAAGAGATTTCTTCAAAATCTAAAGATGAATTAAATGAAATAGATAATTTTTCATTACGTGAACCTTTCTTAGTAGTTACAATTATAACTCCATTTGCTCCTTGTTCGCCATAAAGTGCAGCTCCTTGAGCTCCTTTGATAACGTTTACACTTTCAACTACTTCTGGGGGTAATTGCTGTAAAATTGTAGCAGTTGATATCGAGTTGTCTATAACAACTAATGCTTCTGTGTTCCCAGAAATAGATCTAGGTCCTCTTAAAACAATTCTAGTTGCTCCATTCACGCCACTATTTGAATTGTCAATTTGTAAACCAGAAACTTTTCCTGTTAAACTTCTTACTACGTTTGGATTTGCAGCTTGAGTTATTTCTTTAGCTGCGACAACTTGATTTGAAGATGTTACTGCGTCCTGACGTTTTTTTATACCTACAGAACCTGTTATTATAACATCACCTAATTTTTGAACAACTTCTTGCATTACAACATTAATTACACTTGATGCTGCTACAACTCTTGTCATATCATTTAATCCCATAAATGAAAACACCAATGTTTCACCTTCTTTGGCTTTGATACTATATTTACCATCAAAACCAGTCGATACCCCACGTGTTGTACCTTTAACTACAACATTTACTCCAGGAATTGAACCATTAGCGTCAGACACTGTACCCGTAATAGTTTTCTCTTGAGCGAAAGAAAACTGCATAGTCAACGCTACTAATAGCGTATAAATCCATTTGAACTTGCTTCTCATATTAATTTTATTTGATTTAGTTATTATGCAAATTTGAATATAATCTTTGTTTATTCCTAACATTTACGAAACATTTTCTTTAATATTTATTAATCTTGTAATTAATTCTTCCTTTTAATGTAATTATGTATGAAAAACCTATTAAATTATTTTTGATTTGTAGACATATAAAAACTTTATTTTTGATGTTGGATTATCATTATAAGTTTTTTAGAATTCTAATGTTTTTTATTTATCTTAAAGCCATCAATAGTGTAGATTTTAAATATTGTTAATCAACTAACAAAATATGAAACTGAATATACTAATTTATCTACGAGATAAAGTTTAAATTTAAAATATATATTATCCCTAAAAAAAACGTCAATTTATTTTAGGATATGATAATAAACAAAATGAGCCCGATACAATATCGAGCTCATTATTATTATTAAAATTATTTATAAACTTATCTAAACTTTTATGCTAAGTCTAAATTTTATTGGTTTTCTATAAATTAATTATTACGTATCTATATTTTAGTTAGGTTAAAATTAAATATTCCAAAATCCGAATTTAAACCATTTTTCCATGATACTTTTAAGTTTATATCTCCTGTACAAGATGCCACATTTCCAGTACCAGTAGCTGTAAAACTGTTTCCAGGTCCAGCTCCATATACAAAAGTTCCATTAGAAACTAAAGAAACTGTCGAATTTGCAGGATTAATTGTCACATCAAAGTAGGAAGCACTAGATGCAGGTAAACTACTTGGATTATTAGTATTTAAAATTCTAAATTTTAATAAACCATTTGCTGAATTATAAACTACCGGTACAGTTGCACCAATAGAATAATCCTGCCAATCATCTACAGTTATTTTATAGTTTCCATTAAACAAAGAAGCATCGTTTAAAGGGCATGAAACACTATAATCTTGTGATACAGAAAATTGTAAAGAATTGTTTATGTCTGCTGCGAAACCTTTACTTCCATCTTTATTAAACATATTTAATCTTCTTCCATCACTTAGAATAACATCAGCTGAAATTGTAAGTTTATCAGTAATTGCAAAATCAGCTTTAGTATTTAATATATTAAAAGCATTAATTAAATCGGTTTGATTTATGTTAACCGTTGCTGGAAAACCGCTTACATTAGCTTTGATAATTGCTTTTTCAACAACAGTTCCTTTTCTATATATGCCAATAACATCCATTGATGAAACGTTCCCTCTAGCAACATTAAATGTCAATCCTAAATTGATTGGTACATTATTATTTATTGCTACTAAGTTTATTGATGTATCAGTGGTTGCTATTTTTTTAATATTAGGAGCGCCACCTTCCGCAAAATCAATTTTAGATTCACCACCATCTTTTTCACAACCTAATGCTAAAACTATAATAGCGATGGATGTTAATATTAATCTTATTTTTTTCATAATTTTATTTTTTTATTAATTATCCCAAAAGATTTTATAAGTTCCTGGATTTTTTTGTCCAGGTGCCTTATTATTTGAATTTAATTCACTTTGAGGCCAAAAAAGTGAAACTTGATATGGATTGTTTACCACAGTTTGTGAGTCATTAATAGGAAATCCATCAGCATTGTTCAACTGGTATTCAGGTGCTGTTCCGTTTGGATCAACCAATGTAGGATAATTTGTTCTTCTGTAGTCTGTATATTGATCTAGAGGATCTCCAGCAGTTCCAACCCATTTTTGGGTCATAATTATTTCTAATTTTTTTGCCGTAGTTGCCGCATTAAATTCAGTTGAAATTTTAGATAAAAATGTTGTAACTGATGCAGAACTTGATAATATTGGAATTACTTGAGATGATGTTTTAGCATTTGCTACTACTTTATCAACTTTAGCAAAACTTGCTACGATTGCACTCTGAAGTTTCGTTCCAGCATTTCCAGTTAATTTTCCAACTTGAATTAGTTCAGCTTGAATGTATAACATTTCATCATAAGTGAGAATTCTACGTGGTGCAGCTCCTGTCCCAGCGCTAGCATCCACAGTAATCACTGTCCCTGCAGCGTTTCTATATCTTAGGTCATCATCATATCTACCACCACAAAGAAAAATGCCCGGATATGTATATGAATTTTCTGCACTGGCATCTCTATCAGGTCCTGTACTTCCAAATCTTATACTAAAAAAACCTGTAGATTTATCCCAATAATCTGCTCTAGGATTACCTGTAGCCGCATTTCCTTGGTCTGGTGGAAAAACTCCATTTTCTAACTGCGTATAAAAATAATATTTCATTCTTGGGTCTGGATTACCTGTATGAATATTTGTATTTACGCCTTTTAATATTTCATAAAACCAAGGGCTTTGATATGAACCAAATTGTGTGCTTTCATATGATTCTCTATACAATCTATTTCTTTCATTTGATTTAGCTATATTATTGTAATGAGTAAACTCAAAATCATCGGCATTTGATGTAAAGAAATTGTTTTCAGCAATTAGAGCATCTAAACCAACTTGATCAAAATCTGTAGTTAACCTTGTTTGATTGTATAGCTTTAATTTAAAAGTATTAGCAAATTTAACCCATTTAGTTACACTTCCACCATAAAAGAAATCATCTGCACCGGGTTTTTGTAATCCTGAATTACTAGCAATATTCGCTTTGCCTTCAGATATAAGGTTAAATATTGCAGCGTATATTGCTTTTTGATTATCAAATTTAGGGTTTCTGATGCCTTCCCTCAATTTAGTAGCTTCTGTAAAAGGTACATCTCCCCAAAGGTCAACTGCGACTGACATCAGATAGGCTTTGTGTAGTTGTCCAACTCCAACATACACTCTATTTTGACTTTCAGTGCCAAACTTGATTAAATCCTCAATATCAGTCAATGTTGTATATATTCCATTCCAATCATTTTGCATTGGTATATTATCAACTTTTACTCCATATTGGTCTTCTTCATCTCTGGCGCACATTTGATGAGTATAAACTCCGAAAATTTGCCCTGAATTCACATTATAATCTCCAATTTGAGAGGTGCTTATTTCTATATTAGATAAAAGAAAATTCAAAGGTGCTTTTGTAGAATTATCTGTATCAGTATCAACATCGAGATATTCTGTACATCCCACTAGAAGAGATGATGTTGCAAACAATAAAAAAAATGTTTTTTTATTATTATTTATTTTTTTAAAAAATTTCATATTGTAATTTTTAAAATGTTAGATTAATTTTAAAACCATATCTTTTAGCTGTTGGGGCAGAACTTATTTCAATACCTTGAGCTCTAGATATCCCTAAACTAGTTACTTCTGGATCGAAATTAGTATATTTTGGAACATTAGGTGCAAAATACCACAAATTATTCCCAACAAAGCTTAAACTTACATTTGAAAACGGTAATTTATTTAATAGTTTAGAAGGAAAATCATAAGTTAAACTGAGTTCCCTAATCCTAAATACGGTTCCGTCATAAACAGTCGCTTCGTCCACACTATTAATAGCAAAAGTATTTCCACCAGCTGGAGAGAAGTATAATTCATTTGCACTTAATTGGACAGTGTTAGGAACTTGATTTCCATTTGCATCTAATACTGGAGTACCATCATTATTCCCATAAAAACCAGGGATGATAAATGTTTTTTCTCTATCCTCAGTATCTCTTGTTACACCTCTACCCAACAAAGATTCAATAGTACTTGATTGAATATCTCCCCCTTGTTTCCAATCGAACTGTCCTCTTAAACTAAATCCTTTGTAGGCTAGAGTATTAGTAAAGCTAACTTTAAAGTCAGGATTTGGATCTCCAATTATTCCTGGTTCAGGTGCTTGTATGATACCACCTCCATTTTGATTAATTAAAAAGTTTCCATTTGCATCTCTTGCAAATCTTGTTCCATAAAATGTCCCAAAAGACTCTCCAACTATAGCAAAAGCAGGAGTATTTGCTAAAAGATTAAATTTATCAACTCCTTCCGAAATTTTAATTACCTTATTTTTATTTTGTGTAAAAGCTGTAAATAAAGTCCATTTGAAATTCTCAGTTTTTAATGGTATTAAAGTTAAACCTACCTCGATACCTTTATTTTCTAACTCACCAACATTAGTGTTATATGTTGGATATCCGGTTGAATTGGCAACTGCTACAGGTGTTATAACATTAGTAGATTTTTTATTGTAATATGTGAAATCTATAATTGTTCTTCTATTAAATATTTCAAGGTCAGCTCCAACTTCTAGCTCAGTTGTAAATTCAGGAGTCAGTTTTGTATCTGAAAGAAAAGCTTGATTTCCGATTATTGGATTTGAATTGTATGGTATGCCAAGAAGGTAAGTTGAACTTAAAAATTCTGCAGAAGCATCTCTTCCTACTTTAGCATAACCACCTCTTAATTTTGCATAAGGTAATACTGTACTATTCATTTTAAAAGCATCAGTTATTATAAAAGATGCATTTACACCTGGATAAAAATAAGAATTATTATCTTTAGGTAAAGTTGAACTCCAATCATTTCTTCCAGTAGCATTTAAAAATAAATAATCTTTAAATGAGAAAGTAACATCTGCAAACAATCCTATATTTCTCTTTTGATCTCTAAGATCAAAATTGTTAACTAGGTTTTTTGTATTGTTTAATGTAAAAATTTTTGGTATTGTGAATTCAGTTCCGGTATTTTGGTTATTGAATGTTTTATTTTGTAAAACGTTATTACCTAAAATTGTTGTTAAGCCAAAATCTTCATTTAACTTATAATTTAAAGTCAATAAAAGTGTAGATTCTAAATCTTCATTAGTAAACTGTTCTCTTCTCAAGCTTCCTAACCCATTTCCTGCCCTAGATCTTAAATCTCTAATTTCATCTCTATCTAAATTATATCTATTATAACCGACTCTATATGATGCGGATACATTTTTATTAAAATTGTAGCTAAAATTTAACCCCAATACTGTTCTGTTGGTATCTGTTATTATTCTGTCATGTTCCCATGACCACAATGGATGATCAAACTGAGTTCCATTGGGTGTAATGGAGGCCCCAGTTCTTGGGTCTTCATAAGGTAAATTTAAATCCCAGTTTCTAGCTATAAAAAGTGTTCTTGCAAATGAAGATGAAGAGCCATTAAATTGATTTTCTCCAAAGAAACCACCAATTTGATCAGTGTTTGAGTAGCTTAAATTGGCACCAAATGAGAATTTCTCCCCTAATTTAAAGTTACCACCAGCAGCCACAGATATTCTCCCAAAAGAATTGAAAGGAATATATCCTTCTTGATTCAATTTTGATACGGTTAGTCCAAAACCACCATCTTGACCTGCATAATTAAAACCAAATGTTTGATCTGTAATTAAACCAGTTCTAAATAAATCTTTAACGTTATTTGGTTTAGCTTCGTATTTTACTGTAGGTCCAAATTGAGGAAAAGCTGATAATAATGTTGGCCATGTCGGGATGGTTGCCAAAGAATCAAATCGTGGTCCCCATGAACCATTTGCATTTGCATAATTAAAATTGGAACCAGCTCCGTAGGTATTTTGATATTCTGGTAAATTTGCAATATTTTCAAAATATGTACCCATTCCAACATTTACAGTCAGTTTATTTTTACTTGTTTTGCCTGCAGATCCAGATTTTGTAGTAACTACAATTACTCCATTAACTGCTCTTGAACCGTACAATGCAGCTGCAGCAGAACTCTTTAATACGTTAACTGTAGCAATGTCATTAGGATCTAAACTTGCTAAACCAGATTGATAACCACCACCACCAGTTACCTGGCTTGATGATGTAACCTGTGAATTATCATAAGCGATTCCATCAACAATAAATAAAGGCTGCGAATTACCATTAAATGTATTTATACCTCTTATGGTAATTTGATTCGACGCACCAGCGACTCCAGTGGAAAAATTTACATTTACACCCGCTACTTTTCCAGACAAAGCACGTGACAAATCAGGTTCTGAACTTTCGGTTAAATCTTCAGCCTTCACAGAGCTTACAGAATAACCTAAATCTCTAGGCTTTCTTTTAATACCAAATGCTGTTACTACAACTGCATCTAATATTTTAGAATCCTCTTTCATTGTAACATTTACAACAGATGTTGTTCCTACAACTTTAGTGACATCGCTCAATCCCATAAATGAGTAAATTAATGATTCACCTTCTTTGGCTTTAATAGAATATTTACCGTCAAAACCAGTTGAAACTCCCCGTGTTGTGCCCTTAACCACAACGTTTACACCAGGCATTGGGCCACTAGAATCTGACACAGTACCAGTAATTGTTTTCTCCTGAGCGAAAGAAAACTGCATAATCAACGCTGTTAAAAGCGTATAAATCCATTTGTACTTTGATCTCATATTATTATATTGAATTAGTTATAGCGCAAAACTCATAAATAATTTTCAATTTACCAAATAATAAGTAGGTTAATTAGGGTTTTATTTTAGTTAAAAATTTATTTACATGAATTTAACTTCTGTTTATGCTTAAAAAAGTAGTAATACTCGAATTAAATTTATTGAGTGTTAAGTTTTTATCATTACCAATAACTTTAACATATTTTAATTATTTAACTATCATTAACTTATAACAATCATTATTTTTGTAGCTAATTTGATTAATTTAATTAACTAGATTGATTGTGTATTTAATTAATCTGTTTAAATCCGTGGAATTTACGGTAAAATATTTATTTGCTTTGCAGAATGTTGTGTTAAATAATATTATCAAAATCTTGCCTTAAAACTTAAATGCACTATTGAATTTCCTAGTTTTATATTTTGATTTTTAGTACTTCCATTGGCATAAATCAAATTAAAAAGTCCGTTTTTGGTAATTAATCCGAAACCAAAACCAAGCCCCAATAAATTATTCTTAATATTTGAGGTTTTGTCTTGATAATATCCTACATCTACAATTGTATGAAAATACAAACTAGGATTTGCGACATACCTATATTCTGTCAATAAAGAAGAAAATACATTTGCCTGAAGGCTGTTTTCACCGAAACCCCGAATTGAATTAATACCGCCAAAGCGATATAACTCATTAATAATATAAACATCACTATTCAAAAAATAATTTTGACTTCTTACATTAAAAATATTTTTTTTATTCAAATATATATTCTGACTCAAATTCACCAACGAGAAAAACTGGTTACTACTTGAGGTTTTTAATTGTCTTTTCCCAGTTCCAATTTTAAAATAAACAATTGTCTTTTCTGGAAATAAAAAATCGTCCTGATTTAAATTTATATAATCTAAATGCGAGGTAATAAACGAATTTTTGAAATCGCTCAAATTTGAACTATTAATGTTTTGAATATCGCTAGATTCTGTGCTCTGGTATCCTAGAAAAACTTTAGTATTATAATTGAAATAATAGCCTAGGTCAATTGAAGTTTGAGTATTTTGAAAAATACTATCTTGCTTAAATATATTCAATTGCGATTTTAAACCCAACGGACTTTTGAACAAATAAGGTATTTCAATAGCGCCATTGAAAGTTTTTTGATTTTTACCATCACTTCTCCATAAAATAGAAAATTTTTCGCCACCATTCAAAATGTTTTGCAATTGAAGATCCAAGTAACCATTGATTTCCAATTTCTTCTTTTCATTATTATTAAATCCTATAAAACCATCGAAAGTATTTGGTTTCGACTTTTCTAAGTAAACATACACTTTTGTAGAATCTTTAGTAAATAGAATTTCAGGATATTTGGGCTGACTCACAAATCTCAATTTTGCAAAGTCATCATGTATTTTCTTTAAATTTTCTTGGTTAAACACTTTATTTCGATACAATCGTTTAATATTTTTTTTATGACCTTCTGGAAATTTATCATATCCGTTAATCACAATATCGTCAAGTGTTCTTATTTTTTCCGCAACAATATTTAGTTCTGCAAATAATATATTTTTTTCTTTTCTATGGTTAATAAGCTTCAGTTGCGCCAATGAATATCCGTTTCTTTCTAATTGTAGAAGAGTCAAATTCATAAAATTTTCAGTTTCACTTATCAATATTTTCAAAGTATCTTTTTCAATATTTAAAAGTTTAGAATTTTCACCTATATATAGGTATATAAATTTCAATTTTTTCCCCAAATCAAAACGAATAGAAAATGTAGAATCATTAATTTTTAAAGGTTCACTCTTCTCATATTCCAAAAAACCGTTTTTCAATAATTTTTCAGAAAACAAATTAAGTTCGTCAAGAACAGATTTTGTATTCAAATGCTTCTTTGAATATCCCAATGAATCAATAATTTTTTTATCAATTGCGTCATCGCTTTTAATTTGCAAATACGAGTTCTGTGCCAAATTAATTTGACAGCATAAAAATATAAATAAACAGAAAATAAATTTCAAAGTAGATTTTTTTAGATTCATAACGAACAAAAGCCCCATTTCTTATCAGAATTCAAATGTATAATAATATATAGGAGAAATCAACCTTAATCAAATTACGATTTGAAGCACAACATTTAATTAAATTTCAACATTATTCCCGCCATTCGTTGCAATCTGTCATTGCGAGGAACGAAGCAATCTTGCGATTTTATGGCACCCATTCCTCGCAATCACAGGATTTCCACTGCTGTCGGGGCTAAAATTCAACTTTTCAAATTCTTAAAGCTTTTAAATTTAATAAAATGTTAGCTGTTTATTGTATTGTATTAAATGCAAAATATTTTTTCAAAGCCATTGTATATTCAATTGAACAACAAATATTTAATTCAGACAAAAATTAATAGATTAACATTTGTTTCCTTAAAAATATTTTATACATTTGCAACCCCGTAAAAAGCGGGATATTTATAAACAAGTAATTTTTAGTATTTAATTATGCCAACAATTCAACAATTAGTAAGAATAGGAAGAACCAAAATGACTAAGAAGTCTAAATCGGTGGCGCTAGATTCTTGTCCTCAAAGAAGAGGTGTTTGTACGCGTGTTTACACTACGACTCCAAAAAAACCAAACTCAGCCATGCGTAAAGTAGCGCGTGTACGTTTGACAAATGGAAACGAAGTAAATGCCTACATACCTGGAGAAGGACACAATCTACAAGAGCACTCGATAGTATTAGTTAGAGGTGGGAGGGTAAAAGATTTGCCAGGAGTTAGGTATCACATTGTTCGTGGTGCGCTTGATACATCAGGTGTAGCAGGAAGAACACAAAGAAGATCTAAGTACGGAGCAAAACGCCCAAAGGAAGCAAAAAAGTAATTAATTAGTGAAAAGTTAAAAAGTGAAAAGTGAAAAGCCGTTATTTTTATAAGGCTTTAAACTTTGAAACTTTAAAACTTTTTTAAAACAAAAAGACATGAGAAAAAGAGCGGCAAAGAAAAGACCACTTTTACCAGATCCAAGGTTCAATGACCAATTGGTAACACGTTTTGTAAACAACTTAATGTGGGATGGTAAAAAATCAACAGCTTTCAAAGTATTTTATGATGCTATTGACATCATCGAATCAAAAAAGCAAGATGCAGAAAAATTATCATTAGATATCTGGAAAGATGCCTTAACCAATGTTATGCCTCACGTAGAAGTACGTAGTCGTAGAGTAGGTGGAGCTACATTCCAAATTCCAATGCAAATACGTCCAGACAGAAAAATTTCCATGGCAATGAAGTGGTTAATACTTTATTCAAGAAAAAGAAATGAAAAGTCTATGGCGCAACGTTTGGCTTCAGAATGCTTAGCTGCGGCTAAAGAAGAAGGAGCGGCTGTTAAGAAAAGAATGGATACTCACAAAATGGCAGAGGCTAACAAAGCATTCTCTCACTTTAGATTTTAATTCTTAAGAAATGGCAAGAGAACTTAAATATACACGAAACATAGGAATTGCTGCTCATATAGATGCTGGTAAAACAACAACAACAGAGCGTATATTATTCTACACAGGAAAATCACACAAAATTGGTGAAGTGCACGATGGTGCTGCAACAATGGACTGGATGGCACAAGAGCAAGAAAGAGGTATTACTATTACTTCTGCTGCTACCACTTGTGAATGGAATTTTCCAACAACTCAAGGTAAACCTTTACCTGAAACATTGCCTTACCATTTTAATATTATCGATACCCCAGGACACGTTGACTTTACAGTTGAAGTGAATCGTTCTTTGCGTGTACTTGATGGACTGGTTTTCTTATTTTCTGCTGTTGATGGTGTTGAGCCACAATCAGAAACTAACTGGAGACTTGCTGATCAATATCGTGTACCACGTATCGGTTTTGTTAATAAAATGGACAGACAAGGTTCTAACTTTTTGATGGTATGTCAACAAGTAAGAGATATGCTAAAATCGAATGCAGTTGCAATCACTTTGCCAATTGGTGAAGAAAATGATTTCAAAGGTGTGGTAGATTTAGTAAAAAACCAAGCGATAGTATGGGATGAAGAAGGTATGGGAGCAACTTACGAGATTGTGCCTATTCCTGCTGATATGCTTGACGAAGTTAAAGAATACAGAGGAATTCTTATCGAAGCAGTAGCTTCTTACGATGAGAATTTGCTTGAAAAATTCATGGAAGATGAAAACTCTATTACGGAGGAAGAAATCAATACAGCTTTAAGAGCTGCCGTGATGGATATGGCGATTATTCCAATGATTGCTGGTTCTTCTTTCAAAAATAAAGGAGTTCAATTCATGTTGGATGCAGTATGTAAATACTTGCCATCTCCAATGGATAAAGAAGGAATTTGGGGAATTGACCCAGATGACCAAGATTTATTAGAAGAAGATCAGACCAAAATATTACGTAAACCAGATGTAAAAGAGCCTTTCGCTGCTTTAGCATTTAAGATTGCTACTGACCCATTCGTAGGTCGTTTGGCTTTCTTCCGTGCTTATTCAGGAAGATTGGATGCTGGATCATATGTTTTAAATACACGTTCTGGTAACAAAGAAAGAATTTCTCGTATCTACCAAATGCACGCCAATAAGCAAAACCCAATCGAGTACATCGAGGCGGGAGATATTGGAGCGGCAGTTGGATTTAAAGATATTAAAACTGGAGATACATTGTGTGATGAAAAACACCCAATAATTCTTGAGTCAATGAAATTTCCTGCACCAGTAATTGGTATTGCTATCGAACCAAAAACAAAAGCAGACGTAGATAAAATGGGTATGGCTTTGGCTAAATTAGCTGAAGAAGATCCAACATTTACAGTAAGAACGGATGAAGCTTCAGGTCAAACTATTATATCAGGTATGGGTGAACTTCACTTAGATATCTTGGTGGATAGAATGAGACGTGAATTCAAAGTTGAAGTGAATCAAGGTGAACCTCAAGTTGAATACAAAGAAGCATTTACAAGATCTGCAACACACAGGGAAACTTACAAGAAACAATCCGGAGGTCGTGGTAAATTCGGTGATATCGTATTTACGCTTGAGCCAGCTGATTTGGTTGATGGTAAAGCTCCTGTCGGATTACAGTTTGTAAATGCTGTAAAAGGTGGTAACGTTCCTAAAGAATATATTCCATCTGTAGAAAAAGGTTTCCGTGAAGCTATGAAAACGGGTCCTCTTGCAGGATATCAAGTAGATAGTTTGTAAGTAACTTTAACAGACGGATCTTTTCACCCAGTCGATTCTGATGCACTTTCTTTTGAACTTGCAGCTAGAATGGGTTATAGAGAAGTAGCTAAAGCTGCTGGAGCAATCGTTTTGGAACCAATCATGAAAATGGAAGTGATTACACCTGAAGAAAACATGGGAGATATCGTTGGTGATATCAACCGTCGTAGAGGTCAAGTGAATGACATGGGTGACAGAAACGGAGCTAAAACTATCAAGGCTGATGTGCCTTTATCAGAAATGTTCGGATATGTAACTACATTAAGAACATTGTCATCTGGTAGAGCAACTTCAACTATGGAGTTTTCACACTATGCAGAAACGCCTTCTAACATATCAGAAGCAGTAATTAAAAAAGCAAAAGGTAACGCATAATTCTTAAGAAAATGAGTCAAAAAATCAGAATAAAATTGAAATCTTACGATTATATGTTAGTAGACAAGTCTGCTGAAAAGATTGTAAAAACTGTAAAAAGTACAGGTGCTGTTGTAACTGGTCCAATTCCGTTACCAACACACAAAAAACTTTTCACTGTATTGCGTTCTCCGCACGTTAACAAAAAAGCGAGAGAACAATTTGAAGTGATGTCATATAAGAGATTAATTGATATTTATTCTTCCTCTTCAAAAACCATTGATGCTCTAATGAAATTAGAGTTGCCTAGTGGAGTAGAAGTTGAGATAAAAGTATAATTATCTAATATAAAAAGTATTTGGGGATTAAGTTTTGAATATCAAAACTTAATCCCTACTTTTGCACACTCAAAAAAATAAGTAGTAATTTATAATTAATTAAATATGTCTGGGTTAATCGGAAGAAAAATTGGCATGACTAGCATCTTTGACGAAAACGGGAAGAATATTCCTTGTACCGTTATAGAAGCAGGACCATGCGTAGTTACCCAAGTCAGAACCATTGGTGTTGACGGGTATGAAGCCTTGCAACTTGGTTTCGATGACAAAAACGAGAAACATTCCACTAAAGCTGATTTAGGTCACTTTAAAAAAGCTGGAACTGTAGCTAAGAAAAAAGTCGTTGAATTTCAAGATTTTGCAACAGAACAAAAATTAGGAGATCTTATCGATGTGTCTATTTTTGTTGAAGGAGAATTTGTAGATGTACAAGGTGTGTCGAAAGGTAAAGGTTTTCAAGGAGTTGTTAAACGTCACGGTTTTGGTGGTGTTGGACAAGCAACTCACGGTCAACACAACCGTTTAAGAGCGCCAGGTTCTGTAGGAGCTTCTTCTTATCCATCTAGAGTATTCAAAGGAATGCGTATGGCTGGAAGAATGGGAGGAGACAATGTAAAAGTTCAAAACCTTAGAGTTTTAAAAGTAGTAGCTGAAAAGAACCTACTTGTTATAAAAGGATGTATTCCTGGATGTAACAACTCTTATGTAATCATTCAGAAGTAATGGAAGTAAAAGTATTAAATTTCAACGGAAAAGATACTGGAAGAAAAGTTCAACTTTCTGATTCAGTATTCGCAATTGAACCAAACAATCACGCAGTATATCTTGATGTAAAGCAATATCTTGCTAATCAAAGACAAGGAACGCACAAAGCAAAAGAAAGAGCTGAAGTTGCGGGAAGTACTCGAAAAATAAAAAAACAAAAAGGAACTGGTACTGCTCGTGCGGGTAGTGCAAAGAATCCATTGTTTAAAGGTGGTGGAACTGTTTTCGGACCTAGACCAAGAAGTTATTCATTCAAATTGAATAAAACTGTAAAACGTCTGGCAAGAAAATCAGCTTTCTCAATTAAAGCAAAAGAATCAAATATTATTGTTCTTGAAGATTTTAATTTTGAAACACCAAATACTAAAAATTTCATCAATGTTTTGAAGGCTTTAGGGTTAGAAAATAAAAAATCTTTATTTGTGTTGGGTGATTCAAATAAAAATGTATATTTGTCGTCACGCAATTTAAAAGCTTCTAACGTAGTAAGTAGCTCAGAATTAAGCACTTACACCATTTTAAACGCTAATACTTTAGTGCTTTTAGAAGGTTCAATAGAAGTAATTGAAGAAAATTTAAGCAATTAATAGGCCATGAATATCATTATTAAACCTATAGTAACAGAAAAAGTAACCAAACAAAGTGAACTTTTGAATCGTTTTGGTTTTGTTGTAGAGAAGAAAGCTAACAAAGTACAAATTAAGAAAGCTATAGAAGCTGCTTATGGAGTAAATATTGTAAGTGTAAATACAATGAACGTTAGACCAGACAGATCTACAAAATACACTAAAAGTGGGTTAATCACTGGAAAGACAAATGCTTACAAAAAAGCAATTGTACAAGTACAAGAAGGAGAAACAATAGATTTTTACAACAATATCTAATATTTAAAGATGTCAGTAAGAAAATTAAAACCTATTACCCCGGGTCAGCGATTTAGAGTTGTGAATGGTTTTGACGCCATTACAACTGATAAGCCGGAGCGTTCATTGATCGCACCGATAAAAAACTCAGGCGGTAGAAATAGTCAAGGAAAAATGACCATGCGTTACACAGGCGGTGGTCACAAACAAAGGTATCGTATTATCGATTTTAAAAGAACTAAAGACGGAATTCCAGCTTCAGTTAAATCTATCGAATACGATCCAAACAGAACTGCATTCATCGCTTTATTAGCTTATGCTGATGGTGAGAAAACGTATATTATTGCTCAAAACGGATTGCAAGTAGGTCAAAAAGTAGTTTCAGGAGAAGGTGCTGCACCAGAAATTGGAAATACTTTACCACTTAGCAAAATTCCTTTAGGAACTGTAATATCTTGTATTGAGTTACGTCCAGGTCAAGGAGCAACTATTGCTCGTTCAGCTGGAACATTTGCTCAGTTAATGGCAAGAGACGGGAAATACGCAACAATCAAAATGCCTTCAGGTGAAACAAGATTGATCTTGCTTACTTGTTCAGCAACTATTGGAGCCGTATCAAATTCTGATCATCAATTAATTGTATCTGGTAAAGCAGGTAGAACAAGATGGTTAGGTAGAAGACCAAGAACAAGACCAGTTGCCATGAACCCTGTCGATCACCCAATGGGTGGTGGTGAAGGACGTTCTTCAGGTGGTCACCCACGTTCAAGAAATGGTATCCCAGCTAAAGGTTATAGAACTCGTTCTAAGAAAAACCCAAGTAACAAGTATATTGTAGAACGTAGAAAGAAATAATAAGATATGGCACGTTCATTAAAAAAAGGACCTTTCGTACACTATAAATTAGACAAGAAAGTTCAAGAAAATATTGCAGGTGGAAACAAAGGTGTTGTAAAGACTTGGTCTCGCGCATCTATGATTACTCCAGATTTTGTAGGTCAAACTATTGCAGTTCACAACGGTCGTCAATTCGTACCTGTTTATGTTACTGAAAATATGGTAGGTCACAAATTGGGAGAATTTTCACCAACAAGATCATTTAGAGGTCACGCTGGAGCAAAAAATAAAGGTAAAAAATAAGAAGCAATGGGAGTTCGTAAAAGAGAAACAGCAGACGCAAGAAAAGAGGCCAATAAGTCTCTAGCCTTCGCAAAGTTAAATAACTGCCCTACTTCACCTAGAAAAATGCGCTTAGTTGCGGACTTGGTAAGAGGTCAGAAAGTGGAAAGAGCACTTAATATATTAAGATTTAGCTCCAAAGAAGCTTCAAGAAAATTAGAAAAATTGGTTTTATCTGTTATTGCCAACTGGCAAGCAAAAAATCCAGATGCTAATATGGAAGAAGCAGGCTTATTTGTAAAAACTATCACTGTAGATGGTGGAATGATGTTGAAAAGACTTCGTCCAGCGCCACAAGGTAGAGCACACAGAATTAGAAAACGTTCAAACCACGTAACAATCGTGTTAGGGGCTATTAACGATAACACACAAGCAAATTAATAAAGATGGGACAAAAGACAAATCCAATTGGAAATAGACTTGGTATCATCAGAGGATGGGACTCTAACTGGTATGGTGGAAATGACTACGGTGATAAAATCGCTGAAGACTACAAAATCAGAAAGTATATCCATGCTCGTTTATCAAAAGCTAGTGTATCAAAAGTAATTATCGAGAGAACTTTAAAACTTGTAACCGTTACTATCACTACTGCTAGACCTGGTATTATTATCGGAAAAGGTGGACAAGAGGTAGACAAGTTGAAAGAAGAACTTAAGAAAGTTACTGACAAAGAGGTTCAAATCAACATCTTTGAAATTAAAAGACCTGAATTGGATGCTTATCTAGTTGCGACTAGCATCTGTCGTCAAATTGAAAGCCGTATTTCATACAGAAGAGCTATCAAAATGGCAATCGCTGCATCTATGAGAATGAATGCAGAAGGAATTAAAGTATTAATTTCTGGTCGTTTGAATGGAGCTGAAATGGCACGTTCAGAAGGTTTCAAAGAAGGAAGAATTCCTCTATCAACTTTCAGAGCCGATATCGACTATGCTTTGGCTGAAGCACATACTACTTATGGTAGAATGGGTATCAAAGTATGGATCATGAAAGGTGAAGTTTATGGAAAGAGAGATCTTTCTCCACTTGTAGGTATGGATAAAAAACAATCCGGTACTGGTGGTGGTAAAGGTGGCGATGCTCCAAGAGGAGACAGAAAGCCTTTTAATAAAGGTGGAAAACCAGACGCTCGTAAAAGAAAGTAATTTTATTTAAATTAAAGAAAAATGTTACAGCCTAAAAGAACAAAATACCGTAAGGTACAAAAAGGTAAAATGAAAGGAAACTCTCAAAGAGGGCACGAACTTTCAAATGGAATGTTTGGAATTAAATCTGTTCATGAAGATGGAATGTTTTTAACATCACGTCAAATCGAAGCTGCACGTATTGCTGCAACTCGTTTCATGAAAAGAGAAGGTCAATTATGGATCAAAATATTCCCAGACAAACCAATAACAAAGAAACCTCTTGAAGTACGTATGGGTAAAGGTAAAGGTGCAGTTGAATATTGGGCTGCTGTTGTTAAACCAGGAAGAATTATGTTTGAAGTTGGAGGAGTTCCATTGTCAGTTGCAAAAGAAGCATTGCGTCTTGCAGCACAAAAACTACCATGTAAAACTAAATTCATCGTTGCTAGAGATTTCGAAGCATAATAAATATAATTATGAAACAATCAGAAATTAAAGATCTATCTGCCGCTGATTTACAAGCTAAGTTAGTTCAGTTAAAGAAAACGTATGGCGACATGAAAATGTCTCATTCAATTTCTCCAATTGAAAACCCACTTCAAATAAGAAGTTTAAGACGTTCAGTAGCAAGAATTGCGACTGAAATTAGCAAAAGAGAGCTACTATAATTGTATTCTGCTGAAAGATGGAAGATAAAAGAAATTTAAGAAAAGAAAGAGTTGGTGTGGTAACTAGCGACAAAATGGATAAATCTATTGTTGTAGCGCAAGTAACTAAAGTAAAACACCCATTATACGGTAAGTTCGTGTTGAAAACAAAGAAATTTGTAGCACACGACGAAACAAACGACTGTAACATTGGAGATACTGTAAGGATCATGGAAACAAGACCTTTATCAAAATCTAAATGTTGGAGACTAGTTGAAATCATTGAAAGAGCTAAATAATTATGGTACAACAAGAATCAAGACTTAGAGTCGCAGATAACACAGGAGCAAAAGAAGTTTTGACTATCCGTGTATTAGGAGGTACCAAAAGAAGGTATGCTTCTGTTGGAGATAAAATTGTAGTTTCAATCAAAGATGCAACACCTAACGGAAACGTTAAAAAGGGAACAGTATCTACTGCAGTTGTTGTAAGAACCAAAAAAGAAGTGAGAAGAGCCGACGGTTCTTACATCAGATTCGACGATAACGCTTGCGTATTGTTAAATGCTGCTGGAGAAATGAGAGGAACTCGTGTTTTTGGTCCTGTAGCAAGAGAACTTCGTGAAAAACAATTCATGAAAATTGTATCATTAGCGCCAGAGGTGCTTTAATTATTTATTAAGATGATAAAGTTAAAAATAAAATCAGGAGATATCGTTAGAGTTATTGCTGGAGACCACAAAGGTGCCGAAGGTAAAGTTGTAAAGGTTGATCGTGAGAAAAATAAGGCGATAGTTGAAGGTGTAAACATGGTTTCGAAACATACTAAACCAAGTGCAAAAAGCCCTCAAGGTGGTATCGTTAAGAAAGAAGCTCCTATTCAAATATCTAACATTTCTCTTATAGATCCTAAAACTAAGGAAACTACAAGAGTAGGAATTAGAGTTGAAGGAGATAAGAAAGTAAGATTTTCAAAAAAATCTAATCAAGTACTATAGTAATGGCTTATATACCTAGACTAAAAGAAGAATATAAGAGTAGAGTAATCTCTGCTCTTACGGAAGAATTCGGTTACAAAAACGTAATGCAAGTTCCAAAACTTGAAAAAATCGTGATTAGTAAAGGAGTTGGTGCAGCAGTATCAGACAAGAAATTGATCGATTATGCTGTAGAAGAATTATCGAAAATTACTGGACAAAAAGCGGTAGCTACTATCTCTAAAAAAGACGTTGCGTCTTTCAAATTGAGAAAAGGTATGCCAATTGGAGTTAAAGTAACACTTCGTGGAGAAAAAATGTATGAATTTTTAGATAGATTGGTAACTTCATCTTTACCACGTGTAAGAGATTTTAGTGGAATTAAAGCTACAGGTTTCGACGGTAGAGGAAATTACAATTTAGGAGTTCTTGAACAAATTATCTTTCCAGAAATTGATATTGATAAAGTAAATAAAATCTCAGGTATGGATATTACTTTTGTAACATCTGCTGCTACAGACAAAGAAGCCAAGTCATTACTAACTGAATTGGGTTTACCATTTAAAAAGAATTAAGATATGGCAAAAGAATCAATGAAAGCCCGTGAGGTTAAAAGAGAAAAAACTGTTGCTAAATATGCTGAGAAAAGAAAAGCTTTGTTAGAAGCTAAAGATTACTTATCTTTGCAAAAATTACCAAAAAACGCTTCTCCTGTTCGTTTGCACAATCGTTGTAAATTAACTGGAAGACCTAGAGGGTATATGCGTCAATTTGGACTTTCACGTGTTACATTTCGTGAAATGGCCAACAATGGATTGATACCTGGAGTTAAGAAGGCATCTTGGTAGAGACGTATTATATTACGTCGGTACTATATAAGCATTTATAAATTGGTTAAAGGTTTAGTTAATGAGTATTAACTAAAAACCATAGCCGCAAATTAATACATAATGTATACAGATCCAATTGCAGATTATCTTACGAGAGTTAGAAATGCAACGAAAGCAAACCACAAAGTGGTTGAGATTCCTGCTTCTAACATGAAAAAAGAAATCACAAAGATTTTATTCGATCAAGGATATATCTTAAGTTACAAATTTGAAGACAACGCCGTTCAGGGTTCAATCAAAATCGCTCTAAAGTATGATAAAGAAACTAAAGAGTCAGTAATTAAAGATATCCAAAGAATTAGTAAACCAGGTTTACGTAAGTATTCAGGTTCTTCATCAATCCCAAGAATCCTTAACGGATTAGGAATTGCAATTGTTTCAACTTCCAAAGGTCTTATGACTGGGAAACAAGCAAAGCAATTGAATGTTGGTGGTGAAGTAATTTGTTACGTATACTAATTTAAAAGACCAATAAAATGTCAAGAATAGGTAAAAATCCAATTGCAATTCCTGCTGGCGTAACTATAGAAGTTAATAATTCTATAGTAACCGTAAAAGGAAAATTAGGGCAACTGACACAAAACTACACCAACAATGTAACCGTTAAGGTTGAAGAAGGTCAGGTTATTGTTGAAAGAGCTGCTGATAGCAAACAAGAAAGAGCTCAACATGGTTTGTTTAGAGCTTTAATCAATAACATGATTGCTGGTGTATCTAATGGTTTTACAAAAGAGTTAGAACTTGTTGGAGTAGGATATAGAGCATCAAATCAAGGTCAAAAACTTGATTTAGCTTTAGGTTTTTCTCACAATATCGTTTTAGAAATTGCATCTGAAGTTACTTTAGAAACAATATCTGAAAAAGGTAAAAACCCAATTGTAAAATTAACGTCATTCGATAAACAACTTTTAGGTCAAGTTGCCGCTAAAATTAGAGGCTTCCGTAAACCAGAACCTTACAAAGGAAAAGGTGTTAAATTCGTAGGTGAAGTATTAAGAAGAAAAGCAGGTAAATCAGCTTAAAATTTAAGATTATGTCATTAACAAAATCTGATAGAAGACAGAGAATACAGTACAGAATTAGAAAGACTGTTAGCGGAACCGCAGCAAGACCTCGTTTATCTGTATTCAGAAGTAACAAAGAAATATATGCTCAATTAATTGACGATGTAAACGGTGTAACACTGGCTACAGCATCATCAAGAGAAAAAGGTGTAAATGCAGGTACTAAAATTGAAGTTGCCACTGCAGTTGGGAAACTAATTGGAGAAATTTCTTTAAAAGCAGGTATTGATACTGTTACTTTCGATAGAGGTGGTTATTTATACCACGGTCGTGTCAAATCATTAGCAGAAGGTGCGAGAGCAGCCGGATTAAAATTCTAAGAAATTATGTATCATAAATACAAAAACGTAGAGTTAGTAAAACCAAGTGGTCTTGAATTAAAAGATCGTTTGGTAAGTGTAAATCGTGTTACGAAAGTTACAAAAGGTGGTAGAGCATTTGGTTTTTCTGCTATTGTAGTTGTAGGTAACGAAGATGGAGTAGTTGGTCACGGACTAGGAAAATCTAAAGATGTTTCTGAAGCAATTGCGAAAGCAGTAGAAGATGCTAAGAAAAATTTAGTAAAAATTCCTTTAAGTGGACAATCTGTTCCTCACGAACAAAAGGGTAAATTTGGTGGAGCAAGAGTATTTTTAATGCCAGCTTCCCATGGTACTGGAGTAATTGCAGGTGGAGCCGTTCGTTCGGTTTTAGAATCTGTAGGTATTCACGATGTATTATCAAAATCTCAAGGATCTTCTAATCCACACAATGTGGTAAAAGCAACTTTCGATGCATTATTGCAAATGAGAAGTGCTTACACAGTGTCTAGACAAAGAGGAATTTCATTAGAGAAAGTATTTAAAGGTTAATTCAAGGAAATTATGGCTAAATTATTAGTAAAACAAGTTAGAAGCAAAATCAACTGTCCTCTTACTCAAAAAAGAGGTTTGGAAGCTTTGGGTCTACGTAAAATGGGTCAAGTTGTAGAGCATGATTCAAATCCAACTATCCTTGGGATGATAAACAAAGTTAAACACTTAGTTTCTGTAGTAGAAGCTAAATAACCAAACACTGTTATGAATTTAAGTAATTTACAACCAGCTGAAGGTTCAACACATAATCAAAATAAAAGATTAGGTAGAGGAGAAGGTTCTGGAAAAGGTGGTACTTCCGCAAGAGGTCACAAAGGAGCAAAATCTCGTTCTGGTTATTCTAAAAAGATTGGTTTTGAAGGTGGGCAAATGCCACTTCAAAGACGTGTGCCTAAGTTTGGTTTCACAAATATCAATAGAGTTGAATATCAAGGTGTAAATCTTGATAATTTACAACTACTAGTTGATAATGGTATTGTAACTGACACTGTTGATATGACAGTATTTATTACAACCCGTTTGGCTACTAAAACCGAAGTTGTTAAAATTTTGGGTAGAGGTGAGCTTAAAGCAAAATTAAAAGTGAGTGCACATAAATTTACTGCTACTGCAAAAGCTGCTATCGAAGCTGCTGGAGGAGAAGCTATAGAATTATAATTTACCAAACGATGAAAAAATTTATTGAATCGTTTGTAAACGTTTGGAAAATTGAGGAACTAAAAAACAGAATCCTAATCACATTAGGATTTCTGTTGGTTTATCGTTTTGGTGCACAAATTCCATTACCTGGAATTGATGGGTCTAAATTGGCTAATCTTTCAAATCAAACTGAAAAAGGTATTGGTTGGTTAATCGATGTTTTTACAGGTGGATCTTTTTCGAAAGCATCAATTTTTGCTTTAGGAATTATGCCTTACATTTCTGCTTCTATTGTTGTTCAGTTAATGGGAATTGCTATTCCTTATCTTCAGAAATTACAAAAAGAAGGTGAAAGTGGTAGAAAAAAGATGAATCAGATTACGAGATGGTTAACCATTGGTATTACCTTACTTCAAGGACCAGGTTATATTTATAACTTATACAGAACATTGCCTGCAGATGCCTTTTTATTAGGATTTAATTCATTTGAATTCTTATTCTCTTCAGTAATTATTTTAACTACAGGAACAGTTTTTGCTATGTGGTTGGGAGAAAAAATTACAGATAAAGGTATTGGAAATGGTATATCACTATTAATTTTGGTTGGAATTGTCGCTAGAATGCCACAAGCATTTATACAAGAATTTGGTTCTGTTATGAAAGGTGGAAATGGTGGATTAATGTTAATTACACTTGAAATTATTGTTTGGCTATTAATTATTGTAGCTTGTATTTTAATGGTAATGGCAGTTAGAAAAATACCGGTACAATACGCACGTCGTTCAGTTTCTGGTGATTTAGAGCAAGATTTGATGGGTGGAAACAGACAATTTATTCCTTTGAAATTAAATGCATCTGGTGTAATGCCAATCATTTTTGCACAAGCTATTATGTTTATACCTGCTGCTGTTGCTGGATTATCAAAATCTGAAGTAGCACAGTCAATAAGCACAAGATTTCAAAATATATTTGGTTGGGAGTATAATTTATTATTTGCATTATTAATCGTAATTTTTACGTATTTTTACACCGCAATTACGGTTCCTACTAATAAAATGGCAGATGATTTAAAAAGAAGCGGTGGCTTTATTCCAGGTGTAAAACCAGGAGTTGAAACAGCTGATTTTTTAGATCATGTAATGTCTTTAATTACTTTTCCAGGTTCATTATTTCTAGCACTTCTTGCTGTGTTCCCAGCTATTGTTGTCAGTGTAATGGGTGTTCAATCACAATGGGCATTATTTTTTGGAGGCACATCTTTATTAATTTTGGTTGGAGTTGCAATCGATACGGTTCAACAAATCAATTCATACTTGTTAAACAAACATTATGATGGTTTAATGAAAACTGGAAAAAATAGAAAAGCAGTAGCTTAATATGGCAAAACAATCAGCAATAGAACAAGACGGATCAATCATTGAAGCATTGTCAAATGCAATGTTCCGTGTTGAATTAGAAAATGGGCACATCGTGATTGCTCACATTTCAGGAAAAATGCGAATGCATTACATCAAATTATTACCTGGTGATAAAGTGAAACTTGAAATGAGTCCTTACGATTTGTCAAAAGCAAGAATTACTTATAGATATTAATAAAATGAAAGTAAGAGCATCAGTTAAGAAGAGAAGTGCCGAGTGCATTATCGTTCGTAGAAAAGGAAGATTATACGTAATCAACAAAAAGAATCCTAGATTTAAACAAAGACAAGGATAATTATGGCAAGAATAGCAGGGGTAGATATCCCAAAAAACAAGAGAGGTGTCATTGCATTAACCTATATCTTCGGAATTGGTAAAAGCAGAGCTATTGAGGTTTTAGAAAAAGCTCAAGTTAGTCAAGACAAAAAAGTACAAGATTGGAATGATGACGAAATCGGTGGTATCCGTGAAGCAGTATCTTTTTTCAAAATTGAAGGAGAACTGCGTTCAGAAGTTTCATTAAACATTAAACGTTTAATGGATATTGGATGTTATAGAGGAATTCGTCACAGATCTGGACTTCCATTAAGAGGTCAAAGAACTAAAAACAATTCTAGAACTAGAAAAGGTAAAAGAAAAACTGTTGCGAACAAGAAAAAAGCAACTAAATAATAAGTAGTATGGCTAAGGCAAGTACAAAAAAACGTAAAGTTATAGTAGAGTCAACAGGCGAAGCTCATATTAGTGCCACTTTTAACAACATCATCATTTCTTTGACAAACAAGAAAGGTGAAGTAGTTTCTTGGTCGTCAGCTGGTAAAATGGGCTTTAGAGGTTCTAAAAAGAATACTCCATATGCAGCTCAAATGGCCGCTGAAGATTGCTCAAAAGTAGCAATGGAAGCTGGTATGAAAAAAGTGAAAGTATATGTTAAGGGACCAGGAAACGGACGTGAGTCTGCCATCCGTTCTTTGCACAATGCTGGAATTGAAGTAACAGAAATTATCGATGTTACTCCTCTTCCTCACAATGGATGTCGTCCTCCAAAAAGACGTAGAGTATAATTTTATAACAATAAGTATAACTAGGTAGAACATAGGTTATCGAAGGATTTAGACCTGAATTCATAATCTCTACCTTAATAATTTTTTAGAAATGGCAAGATATACTGGTCCAAGTACTAGAATAGCTCGTAAATTTGGCGAAGCTATTTTCGGAGATGATAAATCATTCGAAAAAAGAAATTATCCACCCGGACAACACGGGATGGCTAAAAAAAGAGGAAAAAAATCTGAATTTGCTATCCAATTAATGGAGAAACAAAAAGCTAAATATTCTTATGGAATTTTAGAAAAGCAATTCAGAGGTTTATTTAAAAAAGCTGCAGCTTCAAAAGGTGTAACTGGTGAGATTCTTTTACAATTGTGTGAAGCTCGTTTAGACAACGTAGTTTTCAGAATGGGTATTGCTCCAACTAGAAGAGCTGCAAGACAAATTGTTTCTCACAGACACGTGACTGTAAATGGTGAACTTGTAAATGTACCTTCATACCATTTAAAACCTGGTGACAAAGTGGCTGTTCGTGAAAAATCTAAATCATTAGAAGCTATCGATCGTTCTTTATCAAATTCAAGTCATGTTTATGAGTGGATTACTTGGAATACTGCACAAATGGAAGGAACTTTTGTTTCTGTTCCTGCTAGATTGCAAATTCCAGAAAACATTAAAGAGCAACTAATCGTCGAATTGTACAACAAATAATAATTGACATCAGTCTAATAATCTATGGCATTATTTAATTTTCAGAAGCCCGATAAAGTTATCATGATCGATTCAACCGATTTTGAAGGTAAGTTTGAATTCAGACCTTTAGAACCTGGTTACGGATTGACAGTTGGTAACGCACTTAGAAGAGTTTTACTTTCTGCATTAGAAGGTTACGCAATCACATCTATCCGTATAGAAGGTGTTGATCACGAATTCTCAACTATTTCTGGAGTTGTTGAAGATGTTACAGAAATTATCCTTAATCTTAAACAAGTACGTTTCAAACGTCAAATTGAAGATATCGATAATGAATCTGTTACACTTGCAATCTCAGGAAAAAATCAAATTACTGCTGGCGATTTCCAAAAATATATTTCTGGATTTCAAGTATTAAATCCAGAATTGGTAATTTGTAACTTGGACAGTAAAGTGAACCTTAACATGGAAATGACTATCGAAAAAGGTAGAGGATATGTTCCAGCTGAGGAAAACAAAAAACAAAATGCTGCAATTGGTACCATTTTTACCGATTCAATCTTTACTCCGGTAAAGAATGTGAAGTATGCTATTGAAAACTTCCGTGTTGAGCAAAAAACAGATTATGAGAAATTAGTTTTTGAAATAAAAACTGATGGTTCTATTAATCCAAAAGATGCCCTTACAGAAGCTGCAAAAGTACTTATCCACCATTTCATGTTGTTTTCTGACGAAAGAATTACACTTGAAGCTGATGAAATAGCCCAAACAGAATCCTACGACGAAGAGTCATTGCACATGAGACAATTGCTTAAAACTAAGCTTGTTGATATGGATCTTTCTGTAAGAGCATTAAATTGCCTTAAAGCAGCTGAAGTGGATACATTAGGAGACTTAGTGTCATTCAACAAAAATGACTTAATGAAATTCCGTAATTTTGGTAAAAAATCGTTAACAGAACTTGACGAATTGGTTGCCGTAAAAAATCTTACTTTCGGAATGGATTTAGCCAAATACAAATTAGATAAAGAATAAATTACTTCATATTTTGCGCTCTGGAAACGGATTGAAGCAAGATGAAGGTTAAAAAAAATAGTCATGAGACACGGAAAAAAATTCAACCACTTAAGCAGACAGACTGGACATAGAAAAGCTATGTTAGCCAATATGGCTTGTTCTCTTATAGAGCACAAACGTATTAACACAACTGTTGCTAAAGCAAAAGCGCTAAAACAATTCGTTGAGCCGCTTATCACAAAATCAAAAGACGATACAACACACAACCGTCGTATTTGTTTCGCTTACTTACGTAGCAAATATGCAGTAACTGACTTGTTCAGAGACGTAGCAGCAAAAGTAGGTGATCGTCCAGGAGGATACACACGTATCATCAAACTAGGAAATCGTTTAGGAGATAATGCTGATATGGCAATGATCGAATTAGTAGATTTCAACGAACTATACAACGGTGGTAAGAAAGAAGAAGTAAAAACTAAAAGCCGTCGTGGTGGAAAAGCTAAAAAAGCAGATTCAGCTCCAGTGGCAGATGTTGCTCCTGAAGCTCCAGCAGCTGACACTTCAGAACCAACTACAGATAATGCAGAATAATGAATTTCAATATTCTATAAATCAAAAGGGTAAACTAGCAATAGTTTATCCTTTTTTTTTAGGAGCGAATCGCTTGGGCTTTATCCGCAAACCATATTCCTGCTGTCGTTGCAATCTTTTTTTTACAACTGACAGGTTTTTAAAACCTGTCAGGTGTAATAAAAAGGATTTCCACTTACATCAGGGCTAATAAATAAATTTTAGGATTACTTGTAATCTTTTAAAAACTTTGACAAAAACTTTGTGTTCTTTCCAGTAAAAAATTAAATTTGCATAACACACAACTACAATGAACTACACAACAAAACAAAAAGCCATACTGCTTTTATCAGACGGCACCATTTTCCACGGAAAATCAATAGGAATTTCTGGAACAACTTTTGGAGAAGTATGTTTCAACACAGGAATGACAGGCTATCAAGAAATATTTACCGACCCTTCCTATTTCGGACAAATCATGGTTGCTACCAATCCACACATCGGGAATTATGGCGTAAACAAAAATGAAATCGAATCCGATACTATAAAAATTGCAGGATTAGTTTGTAAAAATTTCTCCAATTTTCATTCACGACCACATTCTGAAAGTAACTTATTCGATTATTTCGAGAAACAAAACCTAGTTTGCATTTCCGATGTCGATACGCGAGCGTTGGTGAGTTACATTCGTGACAATGGAGCCATGAACGCTGTTATTTGTACAGACAAAACTTCATTAGAAGATTTGAAAATGGCGCTAGCAAAAGTTCCAGACATGAAAGGATTAGAACTAGCCTCAAAAGTATCAACAAAAGAACCGTATTTTTACGGAGATGAAAATGCAAAATATAAAATCTCAGCTTTAGATTTAGGAATCAAAACCAATATTCTTCGCAATTTGGCCAAAAGAGATTGCTACATTAAAGTTTTTCCATTCGATTCAAGTTTCCATGACCTATCAGAATTTAATCCGGATGGTTATTTTCTTTCCAACGGTCCAGGCGATCCGGATCCTTTATTTTCTGCCATAGAAGTAGCAAAAAACATCATCGAAAATAATAAACCACTTTTCGGAATTTGTCTAGGTCATCAAGTGATAGCATTAGCCAACGGAATTTCAACCTACAAAATGTTCAATGGACACCGAGGTATCAATCATCCAGTGATGAATATCTTGAAAGGAAAAGGGGAAATCACTTCTCAAAACCATGGTTTTGCTGTGAATCGAGAAGAACTTGAAAAGAATCAAAATATGAAAATCACCCATTTTCATCTTAATGACAACACCGTTGCAGGAATGCGAATGAAATCTAAAAACTGTTTCTCAGTGCAATACCATCCAGAAGCAAGTCCAGGCCCTCATGATTCGAGCTATTTATTTGATGAGTTTATCGAAAATATAAAACTTTCAAGTAGCTAAAACGTTATCGTTAACAAGATTCATATTTTATTAAAAATCATGCTGAAACTTTGAATATATTTGTAATTCAAAATTTATAATTCAACATTTAAAATAAATATAATGAGCATAATTATCAAAATTCACGCCCGCCAAATCTTTGATTCAAGAGGAAATCCAACTATCGAAGTCGATGTAGTTACAGATAACGGAGTTCTTGGTCGTGCTGCTGTTCCTTCAGGAGCATCAACAGGAGAACATGAAGCTATGGAATTGCGAGACGGCGGAAAAGCTTACCTTGGAAAAGGAGTTTTAAAAGCGGTAGAAAATGTAAATACAAAAATTGCCGAAGAATTGCTTGGAATTTCTATTTTTGAGCAAAATCTAATCGATCAATCCATGATCGATTTAGATGGAACGCCCAATAAATCAAATCTAGGAGCAAATGCTATTTTGGGAGTTTCTTTAGCAGTAGCAAAAGCAGCAGCAAATGAATTAGGTCTTCCATTATATCGATATATTGGTGGTGTTTCTGCCAACACTTTGCCAGTTCCTATGATGAATATCATCAACGGTGGTTCACATTCTGATGCGCCAATTGCGTTTCAAGAATTTATGATTATGCCTGTAAAAGCAACTTCTTTTACACATGCCATGCAAATTGGTACAGAAATTTTTCACAACTTAAAGAAAGTTTTACACGACCGCGGATTATCAACTGCTGTTGGCGATGAAGGCGGATTTGCACCAAATCTAGCTGGTGGAACCGAAGATGCATTGGATACTATAAAATTAGCTGTTGAAAATGCAGGATATAAATTTGGTGATGAAGTAATGGTTGCTTTAGATTGCGCTGCATCTGAGTTTTATGTAAATGGAAAATACGATTACACTAAATTTGAAGGCGCTGGTGGAAAAATAAGAACTTCAGAAGAACAAGCAGATTATTTAGCAGAATTGGCATCAAAATATCCAATTATTTCTATCGAAGATGGTATGTATGAAGACGATTGGAAAGGCTGGAAATACCTAACAGAAAAAATCGGACATAAAACCCAACTTGTTGGTGACGATTTATTTGTAACCAATGTAGAACGTTTGGGTCGTGGAATTCAAGAAGGAATTGCGAATTCGATTTTGGTAAAAGTAAACCAAATTGGTACATTGACCGAAACTATAGCAGCAGTAAATATGGCGCATAGAGCTGGCTACACCTCAGTAATGTCCCACCGTTCAGGCGAAACAGAAGACAATACAATTGCCGATTTGGCAGTTGCTTTAAATTGCGGTCAAATAAAAACAGGTTCGGCTTCTCGTTCAGATCGTATGGCAAAATACAATCAACTATTAAGAATAGAGGAAGAATTGGGCGATATTGCTTATTTTCCAGGATTGAATGCTTTTAAAATAAAATAACAATAAAATAATTTGGAGCAATTCCCGCCTTTCGCTTCATCCCGATAGCTATCGGGACATTCAAAAAGCTGTTTTTCTACTCAACAACAGGAGCTTCCTTTGGTCGCTCTGTTTTTGCTAGAAAAACTGGCTTTTTTCATTTTGTAGCTTTTCGCTTCACTCGGGGCTAAAAATTGAAATAAAAATAAACCAAAATATATAATTCGGGATAATTTTTCAGTTCTCAAAATAATTTATAATTTATAATTCATAATTCATATTTTTTTTTTAAGTTTGCACCCTTAACGAGAGGAGGTGTCTATATTATGTTAATTATACCAATTAAAGACGGAGAAAATATCGATAGAGCATTAAAGCGCTATAAAAGAAAATTTGACAAAACTGGAGTTGTTCGTCAACTAAGAGCACGTCAAGCTTTCATTAAGCCATCTGTAACCCACAGAGCTAAAATTCAAAAAGCTGCTTACGTTCAAAACATGAGAGAGAATTTAGAAAGTTAAATTTTAATTTTCTGTAAATATAAATCGTTAGTTATTTAAGTTTCGTACTTTTATGCTAACGATTTCTTGTTTTTGCGAGGAGTTGCGAGAAACCAAGCAAAGCAATCTAATCCTTAATGAATCAACAAAAATTCCAAGATTATTTACTTCTCGAAAAAAACTATTCTAAGCTTACAGCATTAGCTTATGGTAAAGATTTGGATTTTTTCAAAAATTTCATAGAAGAACATTTTGCTAATGCCACACTTGAAGAGGTTTCTTATACTTTAATAAGAAGTTGGATAGTTTCTATGATCGATTCAAACATATCAAACACATCTGTAAACCGAAAAGTAGCTTCATTAAAAGCGTTTTACAAATTTCTATTAAAAACAAAACAAATAGAAGTAAATCCACTTAGTAAACACAAAGCATTAAAATCTCCCAAAAAAATTCAAATTCCCTTCTCTGAAGATGAAATAAATAAGGTTCTAAATCAATTACATTATAAAGAAGGATTCGAAGGACTTCGAGATAAACTCATAATAGACTTATTTTACACAACAGGAATTAGAAGATCTGAACTTATTGCACTCCAAATTTTCAATGTAGATGTCTCAAATGGAACAATAAAAGTCATCGGAAAAAGAAATAAAGAAAGAATTATTCCAATATTGCCCATAATTCAAATTCAAATAAAATCCTATTTGTTTGAAAGAAAAGCGCTTCCAGTACTTTTGCAGCAAGATTTCTTTTTTTTATTGCAAAACGGAAATAAACTAAACGAAACATTTGTCTATCGATTAATTAATGACTACTTTAGTAATGTTTCCGAGAAAGTAAAAAAGAGTCCACATATGCTTAGACATACATTTGCAACTCACATGCTCAATCACGGTGCAGATTTAAATTCCATTAAAGAGTTATTAGGTCATTCAAGTCTTGCGTCAACTCAAGTTTATACTCATTCAAGTTTAGCTGAACTTAAAAATGTATATAAAAATTCGCATCCTAGAAACCAAAGATAATTCTTAAAACCATGTTTAACCAAAATTTCAAATTATGAAGGTAAATGTTCACGCAGTCAACTTTAATGTAGACAAAAAACTGGTAGATTTTGTAGAAGAGAAAATGAAAAAATTAGAAAAATATTATGATAAAGTAGTTTCATCAGATGTTTTTTTAAAAGTCGAAAAAACAAGCGATAAGGAAAACAAAATTGTGGAAGCAAAAATAATAGTACCTGGAGATGAGTTTATTGTAAAAAAACAATGCAAAACATTTGAAGAAGGCATAGAATTGTCCGCAGAATCATTAGAAAGATTATTGTTAAAAAGGAAAGAAAAACTCAGAACTCATATTTAAATAATTTTTTATTAAAAAAGTTTTGATTAATAAATAAATTACATACATTTGCAGTCCGTTAGAAATAGCGGGCTTTTTTTATTGAATTGCCAGCGTAGCTCAGTTGGCTAGAGCAGCTGATTTGTAATCAGCAGGTCGTGGGTTCGAGTCCCTCCGCCGGCTCAAAAAATTGGAGATTTCTGAATTTAGATTTTAGATTTCGATACGTTCATTAATAAAATGGTGTTTTAGTTTTTGAATTTTATTTTAGAGAAATCTAAATCCTAAATTCAAAAATCTAAAATAAAATGGGGAGATACTCAAGCGGCCAACGAGGGCAGACTGTAAATCTGCTGTGTGAACTTCGCAGGTTCGAATCCTGCTCTCCCCACAAGAATGATATTAGGTTTTAGAGTTTAGATTTTAAATCTAAATTCTTAAATCAGAAATCTAAAATCAAATCTCTGCCGACTTAGCTCAGGGGTAGAGTGCTTCCTTGGTAAGGAAGAGGTCACGGGTTCAATTCCCGTAGTTGGCTCAAAATTGTAAAATTTGAACACTAATATATAATTAAGATTAAAAACTAAGTAAAATGGCAAAAGAAACATTTAACCGTAACAAACCCCACTTAAACATAGGAACAATTGGGCACGTGGATCACGGAAAAACTACTTTGACTGCAGCAATCACAAAAGTATTATCTGATGCTGGTTACTGTCAAGCAAAATCGTTTGATCAAATTGACAACGCTCCAGAAGAGAAAGAAAGAGGTATTACTATTAATACATCTCACGTTGAGTATGAAACTGCTAACCGTCACTACGCACACGTTGACTGTCCTGGTCACGCGGATTACGTAAAAAACATGGTTACAGGTGCGGCTCAAATGGACGGTGCAATATTAGTTGTAGCTGCTACAGATGGACCAATGCCACAAACTCGTGAGCACATCCTTTTAGGCCGCCAAGTAGGTATTCCTAGAATGGTAGTATTCATGAACAAAGTGGATATGGTTGATGACGAAGAATTGTTAGAATTAGTTGAGATGGAAATCAGAGACTTATTATCTTTCTACGAATATGATGGAGATAATGGACCAGTTATTCAAGGTTCTGCTCTTGGTGGATTAAATAATGATCCAGCTTGGACTCCAAAAATTCTTGAATTGATGGAAGCGGTAGACTCTTGGATTGAAGAGCCAGTTCGTGATATTGCAAAACCATTCTTGATGCCAGTTGAAGATTCATTTACAATTACTGGTCGTGGAACTGTTGCTACAGGTCGTATCGAAACAGGAATTGCAAATACTGGAGACGCTGTTGAAATCATTGGTATGGGAGCTGAAAAATTAACTTCTACTATTACAGGAGTTGAAATGTTCCGTAAAATCTTGGATAGAGGTGAAGCAGGAGACAACGTAGGTTTGTTGTTAAGAGGTATTGATAAAGCTGATATCAAAAGAGGTATGGTTATTATTAAGCCAGGATCGGTAAAACCACACGCTAAATTTAAAGCTGAAGTTTATATCTTGAAAAAAGAAGAAGGTGGTCGTCACACACCATTCCATAACAACTATCGTCCACAGTTCTACGTACGTACAACTGACGTAACAGGAGTAATCATGTTGCCTACAGGAGTTGAAATGGTTATGCCAGGTGACAACTTAACTATCGATGTAACTTTGTTAAGCCCAATCGCAATGAGCGTTGGATTACGTTTCGCTATCCGTGAGGGTGGTAGAACAGTAGGTGCTGGTCAAGTTACTGAAATAACTGAATAAATATATTTCAAATAAATAAAACCCAGTTCCGATAATTTTCGGAACTGGTTTTTTTAACAAACGGGCGTAGTTCAAGGGTAGAATAGCGGTCTCCAAAACCGTTGATGGGGGTTCGAATCCCTCCGCCCGTGCAAAAATAAATTAGAATGACTAAAGTTGTTAATTACATATCAGAAGCTTTCGAGGAATTAAAATCAAACGTTTCATGGCCAGCATGGGAAGAAGTGCAAAAACTTACTATAGTTGTTGCTATATTTTCTGTAATATTTGCCCTTGCTACGTGGGGTGTCGATACACTTTTTGCCAAATCAATTGGCGGATTTTTCAACTGGATAAAATCTTAAATATTTTATCATGGCAGATGTAAATGTAAAAAAATGGTACGTTGTGAGAGCTGTTAGTGGACAGGAAAACAAGGTAAAAGCTTATATAGAAACTGAAATTGCTAGATTAGGTCTATCTGATTATGTTTCTCAAGTGCTTGTTCCTACTGAGAAAGTTGTAACAGTTCGTGATGGAAAAAAAATCGTAAAAGATAAGGTTTACTTTTCTGGATACGTGATGATTGAAGCCAATTTGGCTGGAGAAATTCCCCACATCATTAAATCAATAACAAGTGTAATTGGTTTTTTAGGTGAAGTTAAAGGTGGAGATCCTGTACCTTTGAGAATGTCTGAAGTTAACAGAATGCTCGGAAAAGTGGATGAGTTGGCAGTAACTACAGATCATGGTTCGATTCCTTTTACAATCGGAGAAACTATTAAAGTGACTGATGGTCCATTTAATGGTTTTAACGGAACTGTTGAAAAAATCAATGAAGAAAAACGTAAGCTTGAAGTAATGGTGAAGATTTTCGGAAGAAAAACTCCATTAGAATTAAGTTTCATGCAAGTGGAAAAGGTTTAAATTTTCTGACGTTGACATTCGACATCAAGATATTTGACATTAAAAAAAAGTATAATTTTTGTTACATATATAAACCCGCATTAATCGCTTCCACGATTAAAGCAAAATTTTAAAAAATGGCTAAAGAAGTTAGTAAAGTAGTTAAACTACAAGTTAAGGGAGGTGCTGCGAATCCGTCGCCACCGGTTGGACCTGCTTTGGGAGCTGCTGGAGTTAACATCATGGAATTCTGTAAGCAGTTTAATGCTAGAACCCAAGATAAATCCGGCAAAATATGTCCAGTGCAAATCACTGTATATAAAGACAAATCATTTGATTTTGTCGTAAAAACTCCACCAGCTGCAGTCCAATTAATGGAAGCTGCAAAATTGAAATCTGGTTCAGGTGAGCCTAATCGTAAAAAAGTAGCTTCGGTTACTTGGGATGTGATTAAGGCAATTGCTGAAGATAAGATGGCTGATTTGAACGCATTCACAATGGAATCTGCAATGAGTATGATCGCAGGAACGGCTAGATCTATGGGTATAACTGTAACTGGAGATTCTCCTCTAAAAAATTAGATATGGCAAAATTGACAAAAAAGCAAAAAGAAGCTGTCTCGAAAATTGAAAAGAATAAATTATATTCTTTAAAAGATGCTTCAATATTAATCAAACAAATTGCTTCTGCAAAGTTTGATGAATCAGTTGATATCGCTGTAAAACTAGGAGTAGATCCAAGAAAAGCAAATCAAATGGTTAGAGGTGTGGTTGCATTGCCACACGGAACAGGTAAAAACATGAGAGTTTTAGCATTAGTTACTCCAGATAAGGAAGCTGAAGCTAAAGAAGCGGGAGCAGATCATGTTGGATTAGACGATTATTTACAAAAAATAAAAGATGGTTGGACAGATGTTGACGTTATCGTTACTATGCCTGCTGTTATGGGTAAATTAGGTCCATTAGGTCGTATATTGGGACCACGTGGTTTAATGCCAAACCCTAAAACTGGTACTGTTACTATGGAAATTGGTAAAGCTGTAGCAGAAATTAAAGCGGGTAAAATCGACTTTAAAGTAGATAAAACTGGTATCGTTCACGCAGGAATTGGAAAAGTATCTTTCGATGCTGATAAAATTACTGAAAACGCACACGAAATCATTCAAACATTAATTAAATTAAAGCCAACTGCTGCAAAAGGTACTTACATCAAGTCTATTCACTTGACAAGCACCATGAGTCCAGCTATTGCTTTAGATCCTAAAGCTGTATAATTGATATGACAAGAGAAGAAAAATCAATCGCTATTGGAGATTTAACTGCACAGTTAGCTGGTACAAACATTTTATATGTAGCAGATATTTCTGGATTAAATGCAGAAACTACTTCAAACCTAAGAAGAGCTTGTTTTAAAGCAGGTATCAAATTAGAAGTTGTAAAAAATACATTGCTTGTTAAAGCAATGGAAGCATCTGATAAAAACTTTGGTGATCTACCATTGACTTTAAAAGGAAATTCTTCAATATTTATTGCAGATGTGGCCAATGGTCCTGCAAAAATTATCAAAGATTTCCGTAAAAAATCAGACAAACCTCTTTTAAAAGGAGCTTACATTAATGATGAAGTTTATATTGGTGACAATTTACTTGATTCATTAGTAAACCTTAAATCTAGAGACGAAGTTATTGGAGAAATCATTGGATTACTTCAATCTCCTGCCAAACGCGTGATTGCTGCATTATTAAACCATGCAGAATCAAAAGGCGAAACAGCAGAATAATCAAGCGCACAATAAATTATAATAAATTACAAATCATTTTAAAAAGATAGAAAAAATGGCAGATTTGAAACAATTCGCAGAACAATTAGTTAACTTGACAGTTAAAGAAGTTAATGATTTAGCTACAATATTAAAAGATGAATACGGTATCGAACCAGCAGCTGCAGCTGTTGTAATGTCATCTGGTGGTGGAGACGCCGCTGCTGTTGAAGAGCAAACAGAATTTACAGTTGTATTAAAAGAAGCTGGTGCTTCTAAATTGGCTGTAGTAAAAGCGGTTAAAGAACTAACAGGTTTAGGTCTTAAAGAAGCTAAAGATTTAGTTGATGCTGCACCATCTAACATTAAAGAAGGTGTTTCTAAAGATGAGGCTGAAGGTCTTAAAAAATCTTTAGAAGAAGCAGGAGCTGTTGTTGAGCTTAAATAGTCCAACATAGTTTTTGAAACAGGTTTAGGTCTTGGGTATTATGTCCAATGACCTAAACCATTTTTCGTATAATAAAATTATATTTAATTTACGAAAAAATTTTAATCAGTACGAAGAAAAAAATCAACTAAATTTTCCTGGTTTATTTTTAAAGATGTATTGTTTTAAAAAGGAAAAGTACAAATTATACAGTGTTTTATACACAAAAATTACTTTTTTTTAATCAAAATTTTGTCCATTGATGATAACAAATCAGACTGATAGATTGAATTTTGCCTCAACAAAAAATATCCCGAATTACCCAGATTTTCTGGATGTTCAGGTTAAATCTTTTCAAGATTTTTTCCAATTGGAAACCAAATCTGATGAGAGAGGCAACGAAGGGCTTTACAATACCTTCATGGAAAATTTTCCAATTACCGATACTAGAAATAATTTCGTACTGGAATTCCTTGACTATTTTGTAGATCCGCCACGTTATACAATTCAAGAATGTATAGAGAGAGGTTTAACATATAGTGTGCCATTAAAAGCACGTCTAAAACTATATTGTACAGACCCAGAACATGAAGATTTTGAAACTATAGTACAAGATGTATATCTTGGAACTATTCCATACATGACACCAAGCGGAACTTTCGTTATCAATGGTGCCGAACGTGTGGTTGTTTCTCAATTACACAGATCACCAGGTGTTTTCTTCGGACAATCATTCCATGCGAATGGAACCAAATTATATTCTGCCCGTGTAATTCCTTTTAAAGGATCATGGATAGAATTTGCTACTGATATCAATAGCGTAATGTACGCTTATATCGATAGAAAGAAAAAACTACCAGTTACCACTTTATTCCGTGCTATTGGATTCGAAAGAGACAAGGATATCCTTGAAATTTTCGATCTTGCCGAAGAAATTAAAGTGTCGAAATCTGGACTAAAAAAATACGTAGGTAGAAAATTAGCGGCACGTGTATTAAATACTTGGCATGAAGACTTCGTTGATGAAGATACTGGCGAAGTAGTTTCTATCGAAAGAAACGAAATTATTTTAGATCGTGATACGATTTTAGATAAAGATAATGTAGAAGAAATTGTAGAATCTAACGTAAAATCTATCTTATTACACAAGGAAGATAATAATGTTGTAGATTATTCAATCATTCACAATACATTACAAAAAGATCCAACTAACTCTGAAAAAGAAGCCGTTGAGCATATCTACAGACAATTGCGTAATGCAGAACCGCCTGATGAAGAAACTGCTCGTGGTATTATAGATAAATTATTCTTTTCTGACCAACGTTATAACTTAGGTGAAGTTGGTCGTTATAGAATGAACAAAAAACTTGGTTTGGATATCCCAATGGAAAAGCAAGTGCTTTCCAAAGAAGATATTATTACCATCGTTAAATATTTGATTGAATTAATCAACTCAAAAGCTGAGATTGATGATATTGATCACTTATCAAATCGTCGTGTTCGTACAGTTGGAGAACAATTGTCGCAACAATTTGGTGTAGGTTTGGCACGTATGGCCAGAACTATTCGTGAGAGAATGAACGTTAGAGACAACGAGGTGTTTACACCAATCGATTTGATTAATGCAAAAACATTATCATCGGTTATCAACTCTTTCTTTGGTACGAACCAGTTGTCTCAATTTATGGATCAAACCAATCCATTGGCTGAAATAACACACAAGCGTAGGTTATCAGCTCTAGGGCCAGGTGGTCTTTCTCGTGAAAGAGCCGGTTTTGAGGTGCGTGACGTTCACTATACACACTACGGAAGACTTTGTCCGATTGAAACTCCTGAAGGACCAAATATTGGATTGATTTCATCTCTTGGTGTTTACGCAAAAGTAAACGGAATGGGTTTCATCGAAACTCCTTACCGAAAAGTAACCAATGGTGTTGTAGATTTAACTTCTACTCCAGTTTATTTAAGCGCAGAAGAGGAAGAAGGTCAATTAATTGCACAAGCAAACATTAAAATGGATGCTTCTGGAAAAATTACTGCTGAAAATGTTATTGCCCGTCAAGAAGGCGATTTCCCAGTAGTTGATCCATCAGCTGTTCATTATACTGATGTCGCTCCAAATCAAATTGCTTCAATTTCTGCTTCACTTATTCCTTTCTTGGAACATGATGATGCGAATAGAGCGTTGATGGGATCCAACATGATGCGTCAAGCCGTTCCATTATTACGTCCAGAAGCACCAATTGTTGGTACAGGATTGGAGCGCCAAGTAGCTTCAGATTCTAGAGTATTGATTAATGCGGAAGGAACTGGAGTGGTAGAATATGTTGATGCCAATATGATTACCATTAAATACGACAGAACTGATGCCGAAAGAGCGGTAAGTTTTGAATCTGATGAGAAATCATACCAATTAATTAAATTTAGAAAAACGAATCAAAGTACGTCTATCAACTTAAAACCTATCGTAAGAAAAGGTGACAAAGTAATAAAAGGACAAGTACTTTGTGAAGGATATGCAACGCAAAACGGAGAGTTAGCATTAGGTCGTAACCTAAAAGTAGCTTTTATGCCTTGGAAAGGGTATAACTTCGAGGATGCAATTGTAATTTCTGAAAAAGTAGTTCGTGATGATATTTTCACCTCTATTCACGTAGATGATTATTCATTGGAAGTGAGAGATACAAAATTAGGAAACGAAGAGTTGACTAATGATATTCCGAACGTTTCTGAAGAAGCTACCAAAGATTTGGATGAAAACGGAATGATTAGAATTGGTGCCGAAGTTAAACCTGGCGATATTCTAATCGGAAAAATTACACCAAAAGGAGAATCAGATCCAACTCCTGAAGAGAAACTTTTACGTGCAATCTTTGGAGATAAAGCTGGTGATGTGAAAGATGCTTCATTAAAGGCATCACCATCACTTCACGGTGTTGTTTTAGATAAAAAATTGTTCGCAAGAGCAGTAAAAGATAAGCGAAAACGTACGCAAGATAAAGATGCTTTAACTGAATTGGAAACTGAATTTGAAACTAAATTTGTTGAATTGAAAGACAAATTGGTTGAAAAATTATTCGCCATTGTAAACGGGAAAACATCGCAAGGTGTTATGAACGATTTGGGTGAAGAAGTGTTGCCAAAAGGTAAAAAGTATACTCAAAAAATGTTGTATGCTGTTGAAGATTTTGCACACTTGTCTAAAGGACAATGGGTTGCAGACGATGAAACTAATAATATGGTGAATGATTTAATTCACAACTATAAAATTAAGTTAAACGATCTTCAAGGATCATTACGTCGTGAGAAATTTACAATTACTGTTGGTGATGAGTTACCAGCTGGAATTTTGAAACTTGCCAAAGTATATATTGCCAAAAAACGTAAGTTAAAAGTGGGTGATAAAATGGCGGGACGTCACGGAAACAAAGGAATCGTTGCACGTATTGTACGTCACGAAGACATGCCTTTCCTTGAAGACGGAACACCTGTAGATATCGTATTGAATCCACTTGGAGTACCTTCCCGTATGAACATTGGTCAAATTTATGAAACTGTTCTTGGATGGGCTGGACAAAACTTGGGACGCAAATATGCAACACCAATTTTTGACGGAGCATCATTAGATCAAATCAACGAAATTACCGATGAAGCTGGAGTACCACGTTTCGGTCACACCTATCTTTATGATGGTGGTACAGGAGAACGTTTCCACCAAGCAGCAACTGTTGGAGTAATCTACATGTTGAAACTTGGGCATATGGTCGATGATAAAATGCACGCACGTTCAATCGGTCCGTACTCATTAATTACGCAACAACCATTGGGTGGTAAAGCACAATTTGGAGGTCAACGTTTTGGAGAGATGGAAGTTTGGGCACTGGAAGCTTATGGAGCATCTTCTACTTTGAGAGAAATTTTAACAGTAAAATCTGATGATGTTATTGGTAGAGCCAAAACTTACGAAGCAATCGTAAAAGGTGAATCAATGCCAGAACCTGGATTGCCAGAATCGTTCAACGTATTAATGCACGAATTGAAAGGTTTAGGTTTAGACATTCGTTTAGAAGAATAATTATTATCTGTAGAACCGTTGCACTGCAACGGTTTTGCAAATATTTTTTTACAACGGTTTTGCAAATATTTTTTTATAAAGTTTTTAAGATTTAGACCCGTAAAACGTTCCGATTTTTTACAATCAAACACGTTACAGTGTAACGTCTTTACGTAATTAGCACTTCAAGTATTTGATTTGAAGTTTAGAGAAGTAACCCGAGGTAAATAATTTAAAATAATGTTTTTTCAGGAGCCAATCCCGCTATCCGCTTCAATCTTTTTTCATTCGCCGAAAAGGCTCATTAAAAAAGGATTTCCGCTACTATCGGGGCTAAAAAGACCAACATTTTAATTCAGTATTATATTTCTGAAATTAAATTAGTAATCTTCCATCTGAATTTTTTTTAATTGTACATAAATCAATAGTAAAAACTATGATGAATAATAGAAATAATAACAGCAATAATAACAATAATAGAGATAAGAATCCTGTAAAAAGATTCAACAAAATCTCGATAGGTTTAGCTTCACCAGAATCTATCTTGGCAGAGTCAAGAGGCGAAGTTTTGAAACCAGAAACTATCAACTACAGAACACACAAACCAGAACGTGATGGTCTTTTCTGCGAACGAATTTTCGGACCAGTAAAAGATTTTGAATGTGCTTGTGGAAAATACAAAAGAATCCGATACAAAGGAATCGTTTGTGACCGTTGTGGTGTAGAAGTTACAGAGAAAAAAGTACGTAGAGACAGAGTTGGACATATCAACTTGGTTGTGCCTATTGCTCATATCTGGTATTTCCGTTCATTGCCAAACAAAATTGGTTATATATTAGGTTTGCCATCTAAGAAATTAGATATGATTATTTACTACGAACGTTATGTAGTAATTCAAGCAGGTATTGCTCAAAATCCTGAAGGTGAATCCGTAAAAAGATTAGACTTCTTGACCGAAGAAGAATACTTAAATATTCTTGATACTTTACCAGCAGACAACCAATATTTGGATGATTTTGATCCTAATAAATTTGTTGCCAAAATGGGAGCAGAGTGTATTATGGACTTATTGGCTCGTATTGACCTTGATGCACTTTCTTACGAACTGCGTCACAATGCAAACAACGAAACATCAAAACAACGTAAAACGGAAGCTTTAAAAAGACTTCAAGTTGTTGAGTCTTTCCGTGAATCTAACTTGAACCGCGAAAATCGTCCGGAATGGATGATCATGAAAGTGGTTCCAGTTATCCCACCAGAATTGCGTCCCCTTGTGCCGCTTGATGGAGGTCGTTTTGCAACTTCAGATTTAAATGACTTATACCGTCGTGTAATCATCCGTAACAATCGTTTGAAGAGATTAATGGAAATTAAAGCTCCAGAAGTTATCTTAAGAAACGAAAAACGTATGTTACAAGAGTCTGTAGATTCACTTTTCGATAATACAAGAAAAGCTTCTGCAGTTAAAACTGAATCAAACAGACCATTAAAATCTTTATCTGATTCATTAAAAGGAAAACAAGGACGTTTCCGTCAAAATTTACTTGGAAAACGTGTAGATTATTCTGCTCGTTCGGTTATTGTTGTTGGACCTGAATTGAAATTATTCGAATGTGGTATCCCAAAAGATATGGCAGCCGAACTTTACAAACCATTCGTTATCCGTAAATTGATAGAACGTGGAATTGTAAAAACTGTAAAATCTGCAAAGAAAATTATAGATAAAAAAGAACCAGTTGTTTGGGATATTCTTGAAAATGTAATTAAAGGTCACCCTGTATTACTGAATCGTGCGCCTACATTACACAGATTAGGAATTCAGGCTTTTCAACCAAAATTGATTGAAGGAAAAGCAATCCAATTGCACCCTTTAGTTTGTACTGCATTTAATGCGGATTTTGATGGTGACCAGATGGCAGTTCACTTACCGCTTGGACCAGAAGCTATTTTAGAAGCACAATTGTTAATGTTGGCTTCCCACAATATCTTGAATCCAGCAAATGGTGCGCCAGTTACAGTACCGTCTCAAGACATGGTGCTTGGTCTATATTATATGACCAAAGAACGTATCTCGACTCCTGAGCATATTATTTTAGGACAAGATTTAGTTTTCTATTCTGCCGAAGAAGCAAACATTGCTCTAAACGAAGGGAGAGTTGAATTGAATGCTCGTGTAAAAATTAGAGCCAAAGATTTTAACGAAGAAGGAGAATTAGTTTATAAAATTATTCAAACCACTGCTGGTCGTGTATTATTTAATGAAGTAGTGCCTGAAGCAGCTGGATATATAAATGAAGTATTAACCAAAAAGAACTTACGTGATATTATCGGAAGAATCCTTGCCGTAACAAATGTTCCTACAACGGCAGCTTTCCTTGATAACATTAAAGATATGGGTTATAAATTTGCCTTTAAAGGTGGATTGTCATTCTCTCTTGGTGATATTCGTATTCCAGAACAAAAGACTAAGTTAATTGCTGATGCTCGTGAACAAGTAGAAGGAATTTCTGGAAACTACAACATGGGATTAATTACCAATAACGAACGTTACAACCAAGTTATTGATATTTGGACTTCTGCCAATGCGCAATTGACAGAATTGGCAATGAAAAATATCCGTGAAGACCAACAAGGTTTCAACTCGGTATATATGATGCTTGACTCTGGTGCAAGGGGATCTAAAGAACAGATTCGTCAGCTTACAGGTATGCGTGGTTTGATGGCTAAGCCTAAAAAATCAACCGCTGGTGGTGGTGAAATTATTGAGAATCCAATTCTTTCTAACTTTAAAGAAGGATTATCGATTTTAGAATATTTTATCTCAACTCACGGTGCTCGTAAAGGTCTAGCGGATACGGCTTTGAAAACGGCTGATGCTGGTTATCTTACTCGTAGATTGCACGACGTTTCTCAAGATGTAATTGTAAACATTGAAGATTGTGGTACTTTAAGAGGTGTAGAAGTTTCGGCTCTGAAAAAGAACGAAGAAATTGTAGAAACATTAGGAGAAAGAATATTAGGACGCGTGGCATTGCAAGATGTTGTAAATCCTTTAACTAATGATATTTTGGTACATTCTGGTGATCAAATCACAGAAGCGACTATGAAAATTATTGAAGCTTCTCCAGTTGAAAGAGTTGAAGTTCGTTCGCCATTAACTTGTGAAGCTACAAAAGGAATTTGTGCTAAATGTTATGGACGTAATCTAGCTACTGGAAAAATGACCCAAAGAGGTGAAGCAGTTGGAGTAATCGCTGCACAATCTATTGGTGAACCAGGAACACAGTTAACACTTCGTACTTTCCACGTGGGTGGAGTTGCGGGAGGAATTTCTGAAGAATCTAGCATTGTTGCAAAATTTGGAGGTCGTTTAGAAATAGAAGATTTAAAAACAGTGAAAGGCGAAGATTCTGATGGTAATGCTGTGGATATTGTAATTTCTCGTTCTACGGAATTGAAATTAATCGACATTAAAACTGGAATTCTATTAGCAACAAACAATATTCCTTACGGTTCTAGTATTTTTGTAACCGATACACAAACAGTTACTAAAGGTGAAGTTATCTGTAAATGGGATCCATATAATGGCGTTATTATTTCTGAGTTTACTGGTAAAATTGCTTACGAAGATTTAGAACAAGGACAATCGTTCATGGTCGAAATTGATGAGCAAACTGGTTTCCAGGAAAAAGTAATTTCTGAAGGAAGAAACAAAAAATTAATTCCTACTTTGTTAATCTACGGTAAAGATGGCGAACTCATTCGTTCATACAACTTACCAGTAGGTGCTCACTTAATGGTTAACGATGGTGAGAAAATTAAAGCAGGTAAAATTTTAGTAAAAATACCACGTCGTTCATCAAAAACTGGCGATATTACAGGTGGTTTACCAAGAATTACGGAACTTTTAGAAGCTCGTAATCCTTCAAACCCAGCAGTAGTTTCAGAAATTGATGGTGTTGTTTCTTTTGGAAAAATCAAAAGAGGAAATCGTGAGATTATCATAGAATCTAAGTTTGGTGAGATTAAGAAATACTTAGTGAAATTATCAAGTCAGATTCTTGTTCAAGAAAATGACTTCGTAAGAGCTGGAGTTCCTTTGTCTGATGGAGCCATTACGCCAGATGATATTTTAAGAATTCAAGGACCAGCAGCTGTTCAACAGTATTTGGTTAACGAGATTCAAGAAGTATATCGTTTGCAAGGTGTAAAAATCAACGACAAACACTTTGAAGTTGTAATACGCCAGATGATGCGTAAAGTAAGAGTTCAAGATCCAGGAGATACTTTATTCCTAGAAGATCAATTAATTCATACCAAAGATTTTATTGTTGAGAACGATAAATTGTACGGAATGAAAGTGGTTGAAGATGCTGGGGATTCAAGTAACTTGAAAGCGGGTCAAATTATTTCTCCACGTGAATTGCGTGATGAGAATTCATTGTTGAAACGTACAGATAAAAATTTGGTTGTAGCTCGTGAAGTTATTACTGCAACGGCAACTCCAGTATTACAAGGTATTACAAGAGCATCTTTGCAAACCAAATCGTTTATTTCAGCGGCTTCTTTCCAGGAGACTACAAAAGTATTAAACGAAGCTGCGGTTGCAGGAAAAGTGGATTATTTGGAAGGCCTTAAAGAAAATGTAATTGTAGGACATAGAATTCCAGCCGGTACAGGTATGAGAGAATATGACAATACAATTGTAGGTTCAAAAGAAGAATACAATGATTTAATGGTTACCAAAGAAGAATATAATTACTAACAAATATTGAAAGATTTAAAAATTCAATGATTAAAAGATTTTGAAACATATTCAAATTTCTGACAATCATTGAATTTTTTTTATTTTTAATTTTTCAATCTTTCAATTTTTAATCTTTCAATCTTTTAATAAAATGGAACAACAACAAGGACAAATAAATATCGAACTTGATGAAAATACGGCAGAAGGAATTTATTCTAATCTGGCTATAATAAACCATTCCAACACGGAATTCGTATTGGATTTTGTGAATATTATGCCTGGTGTGCCCAAAGCGAAAGTTAAATCCAGAATTATACTCACACCTCAGCATGCCAAAAGACTGGTAAAAGCTATTGCTGAAAATATACAACGGTTTGAAAGTGTGAATGGTAAAATTGTAGAATCTGAACAAGCGCCCATACCTTTAAATTTTGGAACTGCTGGACAGGCATAATTGAAAAATCCCAATTTTTTTTAAAGATTGGGATTTTTTTATTTAAACTTAAGCATTACATTTTAAACTGTTCCTAAACTATATAATTTTTCCATTGTAGGCGATTTGCTTCCGCCAGCTGGTTCCAGCGTTATTCCAAAACCTTCAGCATCTGAGGTGTTGCTAACAGCAAAAAATTTATCATTTTCTGCTTCAAAGTTTTCTAATAACCCAATACTTGTTGGTGTTAACGCAGGTTTTAATTTTAAAGACCAAACTTGATAAACCATTCCTTTTGGTGGTTTTGGCAATCCAGAAGCATCAACATATACTACTTGTGTTTCTTTGTTCCAATATACTTTGGCAAATGATTTTGGAGAAACAGCTTGACCTCCAAGAGTAATAACTGTATTTTTTGAATCTCTAATCACATAAAGTGCTTTTTTGGTTTGCTTATTTTTATTTTCGGTAGAAACAACAACTTCATTTAGTTTCGATTTTTCTTTTTCAAGATTTACAATATCATTCTCAAATTTAATTTGATTATTATATTGATAGCCAACGCCCAAAAGCAATGCCAAAGCCGCTGCCCAACCCAAATATTGAAGTTTGCTACTCTTAGGTTGCATTTCTATAACTTTGGGCGAATGTTTAATGTCAAGTTTTGATTTTATTTTGGCAAAATTTTCGACCGATAAAAAAGGAGAGAAACTCGTAGACAAGTTTACAATTGCTTTTTCTATAGAAATGATTTCATTATCTACAGCTTCATTAATTTTTGCCATTTGACTTACTTCTAAGTTTTCAGTCTCATTTAATAAACCATAAACATAAAGTTCTAAAATACCGGAATCTATATATTGTTTTGTTTCCATTTTTATACGTGTAAAAAATTTCTTAAATCGTTAATACAATTTCTATTTTGTGTTTTCACAGTTCCCAAAGGAATTTCCAATTCATCCGAAGCTTCTTGCTGTGTATATCCTTTAAAAAATAATAAATCTATAATTTGGATACATTTTGGCTTTAGTTTTTTGACAAATTCTTCAATTCCAATAGAATCAATCTTATTTGTAAGTTTGTTACTGTCATCCAATAGATGTACGAAATTATCTGACGATAGGTTTTTTTTACTATTATTAAAATTTTTGGAACGCAATTTATCAATGGTCGAATTTCTAGCAATATTAACAGCCCAGGTATAAAATCTGCCTTTACTTTCATTATAACTATCTATATTTTTCCAGATTTTTATAAAAACTTCTTGAAGTACATCTTCTGCTTCTTCGCGGTCATTAATTAAATTTTTAATGACTGAAAACAAACTTTTCGAATACATATCGTATAAATAAGTGTAGGCTCTGTCGTCTTTTTTTGAAATTAAGGTTAAAACTTCTTCTTGTGTCATAATTGTTTATTTATATACACAAATTTATGGATTATTTTTTTTAAACAGTGAGTTCATATTTTACATAATTTACAAAATTGTTAGTATAATTAATGATTAAATGTAATTTCTTACTTTTAAAATTAAATTATATTTTTATAACCAATAATTTTTATAATAATATCTAATATTGTATATTCGTTTTCCTAAATCATCTAAATCTTAAAGTTATGAAGAAATTTCTGTTTATTATCGCATTATTTTCTATAATTAGTTGCAAAAATCAAGAAGGAAATATTAAAGGTAGCGTGCCTGAAGAAGTAGAAGTGATGAATCAAGCTTCAATACACCAGTTTAAAGTAACGGATATTAATGGCAAAGAATTTGATTTTGCTTCATTGAAGGGTAAAAAGGTAATGATTGTTAATACGGCTTCTAAGTGTTCATTGGCTCCTCAATACGAGCAACTTGAAACATTATATGAAGAGTTTAAAAAAGATAATTTTATTATTTTAGGTTTTCCAGCCAATAATTTTAACGAACAAGAACCAGGAACAAACGCTGAAATTGCAGAATTCTGTACAAAGAATTATGGAGTAACTTTTCCTATGATGGAAAAAATTTCAGTAAAGGGTGCAGATATGCATCCATTATATCAATTTTTGACCCAAAAAGCTCAAAACGGATTGCAAGAAAATAATGTAGAATGGAATTTTCAAAAATATTTAATTGACAGAGAAGGTCATTTGGATAGAGTTGTGGCTCCACAAACATTACCAATTGATGAATCTATCATCAACTGGATTAAAAAAGCTTAGTTATTCTTTACAATAAAAATAAATGCACTTTATCTTATTGATAAAGTGCATTTATTTTTAACCAAAGTTCATTATCAAAACCTGACAAAGCAAAATTTGATCCATCTGCTGCATTTCCCATTCTAATAACTACCATTTTTTTGCTCGGAATAACATATATTTTTTGGTCATCTCTTCCCAAAGCCATAAACATATCGTTTGATCCAGAAGGAATTAAACTTCCAGTAATTTGCAATTGACTTTGTGGCAAATGATAGCTAGACTTACCATTTAGCCACCACAAATAACCATAAGATTGATTAATAGTTTGCGAAGTATTTGTTGCCTGTGTAAAATAGTTTTCATTTAAAATTTGATCGTTGTTCCAATTTCCTTTATTCAACATGAGCAAACCAAAACGAGCCATACTTCTACTATTACTCCAGTAAACACTATTATTTCCAGATTGTACCCAACCACCATCCATTCCAATTTTATTTCTTAGTTTCGTATTGAAATAATTGGGCCAACTTTGTCCGCTGGCTTGCGAAACTACATCTTGAAGTTTTACATATACATTGTGATAAGCCCAACGCGTATTTGCATCTGCCACATAAGTCAAATCTGCAGGCAATACGCCATCATTTGTATCATCCAACCCCGAGGTCATATTTAATAAATTTTTACAAGTAATTAAATTTTCTTTAGCAATAGGTGCACTTGTCCAACCATTACCAATATAATTGGAAACTTTATTATTTATATTGATTATTCCTTCTTGTTGTGCTATTCCAGTTATTGTGGAAGTCAATGTTTTCCCTGCACTTGCCCAATACCAGTTTGCCGTTGCGTCATGACCATTGAAATAATTTTCCATTACAATTTTTCCATTAACCAAAATGACGAAACTTTTAGAATTTTTCAATTGCAAATAATCTAGAAGTGGTTGCACAGCCGTTTGATTCCAATTTAAAGATTGAATTGTTTTGGTTTCCCAAACGCTACTTCCATTGGTTGGAAAATACATTGGTTCTAATACTATTGGATTTGGAATTGGTGTGGCAATTGGTTCTGAAACTACTTCATCAGTAGAACAATTAATAAATAGTGTAGCAACTAGCGTTAAAAATAAAATTGATTTCATAATGGTTAAGTTTAGAGTTTAAAAATTTAGACTCACAAAATTGAGAATGGTTTAATTGAGAATTGTTATTTTTACAAGATGAAAAATATTATTTTATTATTATTTGTAATTTTTAGTAGTTGCAGCCAAAAGATTGATGTTTCAAAAATTGATTTTATAAATGGATATTGGCAAATCCAAAAAGTCGAAGATGCCAATGGCAATGAAAAAGAATATAAAATAAATGAATTTTATGATTATTTTGAAGTTAAAAAAAATATTGGTTTTCACAAAAAAGTGCAGTGGCAACCTACCAATAAATTCTTGGTAAACGATGCCCAAGATAATTTGAAAATAATTCCAAAAGATGATAAAGTATTTCTAGAATTTTATTCTCAATTTGGAAAGCATAAGGATGAATTGATATTGTTATCCAAAAATGAAATGATTTTAGAATCTAAAGAAAAAGTGAAATTTTATTATGATAAAGTTATTATAAACACCAATAAATAAAATGGCAAAAAGGCTTAATAATCAAAGTGCAATTGGTGATATTTTAAATGAAATCATCAAAAATAATAAACTCGAACCTGGTCTAAACGAAGTTTCTGTACTCGATGCTTGGAAAAATTTGATGGGGAATGGTGTTAATAATTATACTAGGAATATAGCTTTGAGAAATGGAATTCTATATGTTGAGCTTACCTCGGCAGTTTTGCGAGAAGAATTGAGCTATGGTAAAGATAAAATCATTAAAATGATTAATGAAGAATTAGGAAAAGAAGTTGTAAAAAGTGTTGTTTTGAGATAAAAAAAGCTCCTATTTGCTAGGAGCCTTTCACAAAACAAAATAACCTAAAAAAATATTAAAATTGTGTAGTTTCTGTAGAATCTTTCATTGCAGCTGTAGATGTTATTCCCATAGTAACTGTGTTTTGAACTTCGTCAAAATAAGCAGTTCCTACAAATGACTGGTGTTTTATGGCTTTAAAACCTTCTTTTTGCAGTGCAAACTCCCTTTCTTGTAGTTCAGAATATCCAGCCATTCCTCTTTTTTTGTATGCCAAAGAAAGTTCAAACATTGAAGTATTCAAAGCATGGAATCCAGCTAATGTTATGAATTGGAATTTGTATCCCATAGCTGCTAGTTCCTCTCTAAATGTTTCCATTTCTAAAACTGATAATTTAGCTGCCCAATTGAATGATGGTGAGCAATTGTAAGCTAACAATTTTCCTGGATATTGCGCATGAATGGCTGTCGCAAATTTTCTAGCTTGCGCTAAATCCGGTGTGGAAGTTTCCATCCAAATTAAATCGGCATAAGGTGCATATGATAATCCTCTATCAATACCTTGCTCAATTCCATTGTTAACATAGAAAAAGCCTTCTGGTGAGCGTTCACCCGTTAAGAACTTTCGATCTCTTTCGTCCACATCGCTGGTGATTAAATTGGCCGCTTCAGCATCCGTTCTTGCAATAACTAGGGTGGAAGTTCCCATTACATCCGCTGCTAATCTAGCCGCTATTAATTTGTTGATGGCTTCCTGAGTAGGAACCAAAACCTTTCCGCCCAAATGTCCACATTTTTTTGCAGACGATAGTTGGTCTTCAAAGTGTACACCAGCAGCACCTGCTTCAATCATGCTTTTCATTAATTCGAAAGCATTTAAGTTGCCGCCAAAACCAGCTTCTGCATCGGCTACAATTGGTACTAAATAATCTTTTTTATTTTCAGTTTTATTAACACATTGAATTTGGTCTGCTCTCAAAAGCGCATTGTTAATTCTTTTTACTACTTGTGGCACGCTATTTACAGGATATAAGGATTGGTCAGGATACATTTCGCCAGCGACATTTGCATCGGCAGCAACTTGCCATCCGCTCAAATAAATAGCCTCTAATCCAGCTTCTACTTCTTGAATGGCTTGATTTCCAGTTAAGGCACCCAATCCAGCGACCCAATCTTGAGTATTTAATTTTTGCCACAAAACCTCGGCACCTCGTTTTGCAATAGAATATTCTAATTTGTAAGATCCTTGAATTGTGACTACTTTTTCTGCTGTATAAGGTCTTTCAACTCCTATCCATCTAGAATTTGTTGTCCAGTCTGTAATTAATTCTTGAATTCTTTGATCTGTTTTCATAAATTTGTTCTGTTTTAATAGTTATGTGAGTAATTATTCTAATGGCTGTCGGGTGTTACTGCATCCGATAGTTTTTTTAATTTAAGTACTGGTATGCTTTCAATGTAAGAAATTCATCTAGTTTATCATTAAAAATGAATTCTTGTAGGAGCGATGTGGCCAATTCAAATTTGCCTACTGCAAATCTAGCTACTCCAACATATTCTTTAATTTTTAAAAGTTCTTGGATTATAAATTCTTGGTATAACTCTTTAGTGCAGATCAATCCGTTTTCTAATACCACTTTTTTATTCAACCAATGCCATAATTGCGTCCTAGAAATTTCAGCCGTTGCAGCATCTTCCATCAGATTATACAAAGCTGCGGCTCCAGTTCCCATAAGCCATGATTCTATATACAAAATAGCCACATTAATATTTTTTTGAACGCCTGCCACAGTTACATTACCAATAGGTAACACTAACAATTGATCTTCAGTAATTGTAATTTCGTTGCGTTTGATATGCATCTGATTTTTAGTCATCATATGCTCATTAAACACTTTCATTGCCACAGGAATCAATCCTGGATGGGCTACCCACGTGCCATCATGACCATTTTTAACTTCCCTTTCTTTGTCAGCTTTTACTTTTTCGAAAGCTTGTTTATTAGCCAATTCATCATCTTTAATAGGGATTTGTGCCGCCATTCCTCCAATAGCTAGTATGTTTCTTTTGTGGCAAGTTTGAATAACTTTTAAAGAATAAGAGCTCATAAATGGACTTGTCATAGTTACTTGATCTCTATCTGGAACAAGAAAATTTTGTTTATTTTTCAATTTTTTAATGAATGAAAAAATGTAATCCCAACGGCCACAATTGAGTCCCGCAATATGATCTTTTAACTCAAAAATTATTTCGTCCAACTGAAAGCTAGCCGTAATAGTTTCAATCAATACAGTCGCTTTTATGGTTCCAGTTGGTAAGTTGAAATATTCCTGAGAAAATTCAAAAACACTGTTCCACCACCTCGCTTCTTCATAATGTTCTAGTTTTGGCAAATAAAAATAGGCTGACGTATTTTGATTTAATAATTGCTGAATATTATTGAAGAAATACAAACCGAAGTCTAGCAAAGAAGCAGAAATATTCTGATTGTTAATTTGTAAATTTTTTTCTTCAAGATGCAATCCTCGCGGCCTAACAATGAGAACAGCAGTATTATTATTTAAGTTGTATTTTTTGCCGTTTTGTTCTAAGGAAATAGTTTTGTTGACTGCATCAATTAAATTTTGCTGACCATCCATTAAGTTACTCCAAGTAGGTGAACAACTGTCTTCAAAATCTGCCATAAATGTTTTTGCACCAGAATTCAAGGCATTAATAACCATTTTACGATCAACTGGTCCAGTAATTTCAACTCGTCTGTCTAATAAATCTTCTGGAATGGAAGCGCAGGTCCAATTTGTTTCTCTTATTTTTTTAGTTTCAAGTGGAAATGTTGGTAATTCTCCATTGTCAAATAATACTTGTTGAATGGCTCTTTTTTCTAAAAGCAAAATTCTTTCATCATTGAATTTTGAATGAAGTGCCTCTAAAAAAAGTAAGGTATCATTGGTCAATATTTCTTTGTAATCTTCTTTTTGTAAAAGATGTATATTGCGTTTTTCATTAATAGTTTCCATTTTTTAGTTTTTATGATTTACTGATGACAATATTATAAAATAAATAAACACAAAACAAGCGAACGTTCGCTAAATTTATATAATTTAATTTTTTTCTATTTTTGAACAAAAAATAGTTATATTTGTTTACTTATGAATTGTTACAGAAGAGTTGTAGTTGCTTGAATTCTATGCGGATTTTGAGGCGAAAAATAATATTTTTAAAGTTTTGAATTATTTATAAAAAAATATAATTTGATATTTGATTTGTGAAAAAATAAAATAAAATGATTGAAGAAGAATATGTAAGATTGATTTTTGGGCTAAAGTTGAAACAGTTAAGATCTGAAAAAAATATATCTTTATTTGGTTTGGCTAAAATTACAGGACTTTCCAAATCTTATTTAAATGAGATAGAAAAAGGTAAAAAATATCCAAAACGGGACAAAATCATCAATCTTGCTGTGGCTCTTGAGGTAACTTATGATCATTTGGTATCACTAAAACTAGATAAAAATTTAGCGCCAATTGGAGAAATTCTTCAATCAAGAATTTTAAAAGAAATTCCTTTTGATATTTTTGGGATAAAAGAAAGGGATTTAATTGATATAATTGCTGATGCTCCAATCAAAGTAAATGCTTTCATTAGTACCCTTTTTGAAATTGCCAAAAACTATAGCCTAAGTAAAGAAAGTTTTTTTCTAGCTTCCCTTCGTTCCTATCAAGAAGCGCATAATAACTATTTTGAATCTATTGAAAATGATGTAGAAAAGTTTGCAAAAGCCTATTCTATTGATTTATCAAAAAAACTTAAACTAAATGATTTGCAAGATATTTTGGTCGAAGAATATGGATATACTATTAATAATGATGAATTAGTTGAGCATAAAGAGTTGACAAATTTACGGTCAATTTTTGTTGCGAAAACGAAAATATTGCTTGTGTCTAGTGAAGCTGATGATTCCCAAAGATTATTTATTTACGCGAAAGAAATCGCTTATAATTTTTTAAATATTACCGATAGATTATATACTTTTTCATGGATTAAATTTGATGGTTTTGATCAGGTTTTGAATAATTTTATTGCATCCTATTTTGCAGGTGCATTATTAATTCCAAGAAAAAAATTGGTTAAAGAATTGAAATTGTTTTTTGAATCTTCTATTTTAGATCCAATAGTTTTTCAAACATTAATTTCTGAGTTTACGGATTCTCCAGAAACTTTTTATCAAAGATTAACCAATATACTTCCGAAAGATTTTAATTTAAAAAATTTATTTTTCCTTAGGTTTAATTATAAACCTGAAAGTAATGATTTTCAATTAACAAAAGAATTGCATATCACAAATTTGCAAGAACCGCATGCGAATGAAAATAATGAACATTATTGTAGGCGATGGGTTTCTATTAAAACGTTGAATGAAATAGCAACTTCAAAAAACAATCATTTATTCGAAGCGCAAATTTCTTCCTATCAAGATACTCATAATGAATATTTAGTTTTGGCATCAGCTACAAAAGACCCATTTAGGAATGGTTATTACAGAAGTATTGGTCTTGGGATTTTAATTTCTTCTCACTCGCAAAGTAAGATTAATTTTTTAAAAGATACAACTATCAAAAAAAGGGAAGTTGGAGTTACTTGCGAATCCTGTGCTATTCAAAATTGTAAAGAAAGAGCTGCCGAACCAAGAAAATTAAACCGTAAAGAAAGATTTGCCAAAACAGATTCAGTCGTACAATCGTTAATGGAAAAGTACAGTTAAAAAAAATCCACCTGAATTAACAAATGGATTTTAATATTTTAAATAAGGTGAGTCTAATTAAAATTGCTCTCTTCCTGCAAAATGAAAAGCACTTTCAATAGCAGCATTTTCATCGCTATCAGATCCGTGAACCGCATTTTCGCCAATAGATTTCGCATATTTTTTACGTATTGTTCCTTCAGCAGCATCAGCAGGATTTGTAGCACCAATTAAGTTTCTGAAATCTTCAATAGCATTTTCTTTTTCTAAAATAGCAGCCACAATAGGACCACGCGACATGAATTCTACCAATTCACCATAAAATGGTCTTGCAGCGTGCACAGCATAAAAAGCTTGAGCATCAGCCACAGTTAATTGTGTTAATTTCAAAGAAACAATTTTGAAACCACCTTCTGTAATCATATTTAAAATTCCACCAATGTGTCCGTTTTCAACACCATCAGGTTTAATCATTGTAAAAGTTCTATTTGTAGCCATTTTTTATATTTTTTATTAAATTCGGTGCAAAAGTAAAGCTTTTAGTTTAAAGATTAAAGCTTAAAAGATTAAAGTTTGAGAAATCTACAAAATAATAACTTTGAACTCTTGTTCTAAAGGCTTCAAATTTTCTAACAATTTTTCTATCAGACTATAACCATATTCTAGATAAAATTCCGAAAAATTTGCTTTTCTTTCCTGTAAACTTTGATTAGGAAACAATTCATTTTGCAAAGAAAATAAACGTTCAAGTTGTTCATTATGAACTCTTTTCTCGGCTTTTAGCAAACGCTT
>NZ_JANLVD010000078.1:0-10651 GCF_031363805.1 Flavobacterium sp.
CAAATCGATGGTTTTGGCATAGCAGCCACCTTCAAAATTGAAAACACCATCATTATCCCAACCGTGTTCATCATCGCCAATTAATTCCCGTTTTGGATCTGTAGACAAAGTTGTTTTTCCAGTACCGGAAAGTCCGAAGAAAACTGCAACATCGCCGTCTTTCCCTTTGTTAGCAGAGCAATGCATGGAAGCCATTCCCTGCAAAGGCAAATAATAATTCATCATCGAAAATAAGCCTTTCTTCATTTCGCCACCATACCAAGTGCCACCAATTAATTGAATTTTTTCAGATAAATTGAAAGCAACATACACCTCAGAATTTAATCCATGCGATGCAAAATCTTTGAATTCAGTTTTAGAACCATTCATGACCACAAAATCTGGCTCGCCATACACTTCAAGTTCCGCTTCTGTTGGGCGAATAAACATATTTTTTACAAAATGTGCTTGCCATGCCACTTCAACAATAAACCGTACTTTTAAACGGGTATTTTCATTCGCACCACAAAATGTGTCTACTACAAATAATCTTTTTCCAGATAATTGTTTTGCAGTAGTTTCTTTTAAAGCATTCCAAGTATTTTGAGAAATGGGTTTGTTATCGTTTACCGCTTTGTCTGAAGTCCACCAAATGGTATTTTCAGTGATGGCATCTTTTACAATATATTTATCTTTTGGGGATCTGCCGGTAAATTCTCCAGTCATTACATTTACAGCACCAAGTTCTGTTAGTTGTCCTTTTTCGAAGCCTTCCAGTTTAGGGTCTAATTCTTCTTTGTATAATAAATCAAAGGATGGATTGTAAATAATTTCTGAGGCGTTTTCTATTCCGTATTTTTCCAACGAAATGGTTTTCGTAGATTGAGCGTATGTTTCCATAAAATGTTATATGTGTTGAATACTAAATCAAAGTGCAAAAGTATAAATATTATTTCAATTGCTTTAAATATTATACTTTTTTTACAACGATGTAGTAAAAAGTAATTCCCCATGATACAATTATGAGCAAACCTCCTATTGGCGTAATAGGTCCAAGAAATTTAAAATCAATTCCTGAAATGGCTTTGGTTGTTAATAAAAATATAGATCCAGAAAATAGAACACTTCCAAATAATGCAAAATAAAAAATAATTCTTTTTTGTTTTTCTAAAAGCAAAGAAGTTGTTCCAATAAACAAAAGAAAAAATGCCTCATACATTAAATATTTTACACCTACTTCAAATGAAGCCAATTGATCCACAGACAATATTTTTTTCAAAGCATGTGCACCAAAAGCACCCAAAACAATGGAAACAATTCCAAAAATTAATGCCGTAAGAATGATTTTTTTATTCATATTTTTTAAATTAAAAAGTAAAATTCTCTCTGTTGTCTCAAATCTTAGTTTAAAAACAAAATCTGAACCAAAAAACACGTCTAGAAAATCAACATTTTTCTATCGTCAAAAATAGAACATTTCATTACATTTGCCACACTTTTATAATTACAAAATGAGAAACATTCTAATTATTGGCGCAGGAAAATCTGCTTCAACATTGATACAATATCTTTTAAATAAATCTGATGCCGAAAATTTGCATCTCACCATTGGCGATTTATCATTGGCACTAGCCCAACGAAAAACCAATAATCATAAAAATGCTACAGCAATTGCTTTGGATATTTTTAATGAAAACCAAAGAAAAACTGAAATTCAAAAAGCAGATATTGTAATCTCGATGCTTCCAGCAAGTTTACATATTGAAGTTGCCAAAGATTGTATTCTTTACAAAAAACACATGGTTACGGCATCCTATATTAGCGATGCCATGCAAAGTTTAGACGCTTCTGCTAAAGAAAATAATTTAATTTTCATGAACGAAATTGGTCTAGATCCTGGTATCGATCATATGAGTGCCATGAAAGTCATTGATGAAATTCGTGACAAAGGTGGAAAGATGATTTTGTTTGAATCTTTCTGCGGCGGACTAGTAGCGCCAGAATCTGACAATAATTTATGGAATTATAAATTCACGTGGGCACCAAGAAATGTAGTTTTGGCTGGTCAAGGTGGCGCTGCAAAATTCATACAAGAAGGCACTTATAAATACATTCCATACCATAAATTATTCCGAAGAACAGAATTTCTAGAAGTTGAAGGTTATGGCCGTTTTGAAGGTTATGCCAATCGAGATTCGCTCAAATACCGAAGTATTTATGGTCTTGACGATGTTTTAACCTTATACCGTGGCACCATCAGAAAAGTTGGTTTTTCAAAAGCGTGGAATATGTTTGTTCAATTGGGAATGACCGATGATTCTTATATCATAGATGACTCAGAAACCATTAGTTACCGAGAGTTTGTCAATTTATTTTTGCCTTACCATCCAACAGATTCTGTAGAAATTAAATTGCGATTGCTTTTGGGAATAGAGCAAGACGATATCATGTGGGACAAATTGGTAGAACTTGATTTGTTCAATAAAAATAAAATTGTAGGATTAAAAGATGCCACACCTGCACAAATTCTTGAAAAAATTCTCAATGACAAATGGACTTTGCAAGAACATGACAAAGATATGATTGTCATGTACCACAAATTTGGATATGAACTAAATGGCAAACAACATCAAATAGATTCGAAAATGGTTTGCATTGGCAATGATCAAACTTATACCGCCATGGCAAAAACTGTCGGATTGCCAGTAGCTATTGCCACTTTGCAAATATTAAATGGAAATATTAAAACGCCAGGAGTACAATTGCCTATTACCAAAGAAGTGTATTTGCCAATTTTGGCAGAACTTGAAAACTTTGGAATACATTTTAATGAAATCGAAATGCCATATATTGGTTATAATCCAGATAAAGTGAGTCATTAGAATTTTTATTTGGAGCTAATCCCGCTATTCGTTGCAATCTGTCATTGCGAGGAACGGGCGCCATCTTTCATGATTATTTTGCACAATCGCAATGACAGGATTTCCACTGCTATCGGGGCTAGTGCATTATAGTATACAATTATTTAAATTGCTGTAATTTGTATTTAAAGAAAGTAAATCTGTATTTTTGCTTCAAATTATTAACTCATGAAGATAAATCAGTTACAAATTGAAATTGACGGTATCGACAAAGAAATTCTTCGGGATTTAATGGTCGATGCTAGAAAACCAATACTCCAAATTGCAAATAAAATAGGAATTTCTGGAGCAGCCATTCACCAACGCTTGCGAAAACTGGAAGAGGCAAAAGTCATTTCAGGCTCCAAACTCATTGTAAACACAAAGGTTTTGGGTTATAGTACCATGGCTTTTGTAGGCGTTTATTTGGACAAAGCCGCGCGAAATTCTGAAGCAGTTCGAGAGCTCAAAAAAATCCCGGAAGTGCTGGAATGTCATTATACGACAGGAAACTGGAGTATTTTAATTAAAATTATTTGCCGCGATAACGAACATTTAATGCAATTATTAAACACAAACATTCAAGCTATTGAAGGTGTTTCAAGAACTGAAACTTTTATTTCATTAGACCAACAAATTGATAGACAAATTCAGTTTTAAATTATTGACATAAAAAAACGGCTCACATTTCTGCAAACCGTCTATCATCATTTCGTTTATTATCACAAATTAAGCATTCATCAAATTCTCAATTTCATCAACTTCAATAAGAATATTTCTCATCAAATTAAATGGCGCTCCTTTTTCTTGAATGACTACATCGTCCTCCAAACGAATGCCAAAACCTTCTGAGGGAATATAAATACCAGGCTCAACAGTGAAAACCATATTGGCTTTCATTGGTTCGTGCAACAATCCATAATCGTGAGTGTCCATGCCCAAATGATGCGAAGTTCCGTGCATAAAATATTTTTTGTAGGCTGGCCAATCTGGATTTTCATTCTGAACATCGGCTTTATCAATTAATCCCAACCCTAAAAGTTCAGAAGTCATAATTTTGCCAACTTCTACATGATATTGTTTCCATAAAGTTCCAGTTGTAAGCATTTTTGTGGCTTCGTTTTTTACATTTAAAACCGCTTGATAAACAGCTTTCTGACGGTCAGTAAATCGTCCAGAAACTGGAATCATTCGAGTCATATCGCTAGAATAATTGGCATATTCTGCACCAACATCAAGCAAAATTAAATCGCCAGCTTTGCATTGCTGGTTGTTTTCTATATAATGTAAAACATTGGCATTATTTCCCGAAGCAATAATTGGCGTGTAGGCGAAACCTTTGGAACGATTTCTTAAAAATTCATGCGACAATTCTGCTTCGATTTCATATTCCATAACGTTTGGTTTTACAAACGAAAGCAAACGACGGAATCCTTTTTCGGTAATATTGCATGCATTTTGAATCAAATCAATTTCTTCGCTTTCTTTAATGGAACGAATGCGTTGCAAAATTGGATTCGACTTGGCCACTTGGTGCGCAGGATAGTTTTTTTTCCACCATTTTACAAAGCGAGCTTCACGGGTTTCAGTTTCAATTGATGCACGATAATGTTCGTTTGTGTTAATGTACATAGTATCGGCGTAAGCCATAACTTCTTTTAAAGTCTTGTGAAAATCTTGTAGCCAAATCACATTTTTTATACCTGAAACTTCAAAAGCTCTGTCTTTTGTCAATTTTTCACCTTCCCAAATGGCAATGTGCTCGTTGGTTTCTTTTAGGAATAAAATTTCTTTTAAATGATCATAAGGTGCATCTGGAAAAAGCAATAAAATGCTTTCTTCTTGGTCTACGCCAGATAAATAAAGTATGTCTCGATGCTGAGCAAACGGCAAGGTAGAATCGGCAGAAACTGGATAAATATCATTGGAATTGAAAACAGCAACGCTGTTTGGTTTCATTTGCGCAGTGAATTTCGCTCTATTTTTGATGAAAAGCTGAGAATCTATTTGATGGTATTTCATGATTTGAATTTTAAAAACACAAAGCTAATCAATCCATTTATAATAACGAGCACCAATTAGGTTAGAATTTTCTTTTTCAATTCGATCTAAAACCCATTCGTTTTTTGGAGAAAGAACATATTTTTTTTGCTCTTTTTTATGAAGTTTTTCGTAGGTTTCAAAATCAATTTCAAAGCTTTGTTTCAGAGTTTCAAAAAGTTTTACCTTGGCAATAGCCAATTTCCAATCTTCTTGAACTGTGCCTTCAAAAACTTTTGATTTGGAACCGCTTCCATAAGCAAGAAAGCCAATTTTTTGACCAGAAATTTCTTTTTTGGTTTCATAAAAATGACACAAAGTCGATAACAATCCCATAAAAATAGAACCTGTATACAAATTTCCAATTAGGGAAGAAGCGATTTCAGCTGGTTGCAATTTATCAGCCACAAATTTTTGGTAAGCTTCAGACTTACTTATTTCTTTCAATTTATTTTGATAATCAGCTGATGATTCGTTACCAGAAATCATATTGGTTAGTGAATCCAATGCATAAATCTCAGACAATATACGTCTTCCTTGAAAGGCATACGGCAAATGCATTACAATTGAAGTCCAAGAATGATACAAATTTTCTGGTATATTTTTTAACTTCTTAAAAGAAAAATAGGCATTTCGAGTTCTATCCATATAACATTGGTTGGAATATTGACCATCGAAAACGGGTTGGCTTTTATGAATTTCGATTTCGGCTTCCAAATTCTCAAACCAAGGTTCATTGTTGCTATTTCCAAAAATTTCTGTTTTTGAAATTATTCTGTAAGGTTTAAAAAAATCGAAAACGCCTTTTGTGCTGGTTGCCCAAAGGTTTTCAAAACTCAAAATTCTAGGGTTTGAAGTCACTAGCATCGCCAATGCGCCAGCACCTTGTGTGTATTCGCCGGTAGAATTTAAATCGTATTTTGCAATATCTGTACAAACAACAATGGCTTTTTTTGTTGGATTCAATCGAACAAAATCGATACAGTTTTGTAAAGCATCCACACCGCCAATACAGGCAAAAGTAAAATCGACAACATCGCATTCAGAAAGTGAATTTTCGACAAATTTTTGCTCCATTAATGATATTAGAAATGAAGAAATTGGTTTTGAACTATCAATAGTACTTTCGGTTCCTACATATATTCTGGCAATCTCAGCTGGATTTATTTGGTTATCCAAAATCAGTTTGGTTAAAGCATTTGCACCAAAAACCACCACATCTTGGTGAATGTCTGGCAAGGTCATTTTGAGCAAACCCAAGCCTTTTTCCAATTTTTCAGGCTCTATATTTCTGGCTAAAGCCAATGCTTTTATGGGTAAATGTATTTTGGCTACATCAAACGATATGGCATCAATTCCTACTTTCATTTTTATTGTTTTGAGATATAAAATTACGCTTTAGATTAATATAAAATAATTTTTTGTTAGGTAAAACTCACATTTTTTATTTTTTTGCGAATTTGAAATAAAATCTGTTACTAAATTATTAATTTAATAATTATGCTATTTATTATAAATTTTTGCGATGTGTAAACTCTTCATAATAAACAATAGTTAAAAACATTTAAACTCATTATAAATTAGAGCGAAAAGGTTGTAGTATTTTGCAAATAACTGTATTTTTGTCTAAATTTTTTAAAAATACATTTGTAAGTTATGGCAAATTCTACATTATTAAAGTCATCTATTGCTAGAAAAGTAGCGATGGCACTTTCTGGACTTTTCTTAATTTTATTTTTAGCACAACATTTTTTTATAAACAGTACTTCAGTTTTTAGTGCCAATACTTTTAATGCTATTTCTCATTTTATGGGAAATAATCCATTGGTTCAATATGTAATTCAGCCTATTTTAATTATTGGTGTTATTTTCCATTTCTGTATGGGATTTATTTTAGATTTCAAAAATAGGAGTTCTAGACCAATTAATTACGCAAAATACAATGGAGCTGCAAATGCTTCTTGGGCTTCGAGAAACATGATTATTTCAGGATCGGTGGTTTTGGCTTTTTTAGGATTGCATTTTTATGATTTTTGGATTCCTGAAATGGTTTACAAATATGTGGAAGTAAATCCGTTAATTGAGAATAGATATTTTGAAGAATTGCAACATAAATTTGTAGACTTACCAAGAACGATTATTTACTGTATTTCTTTTTTATTGTTGTCATTGCACTTGTGGCATGGCTTCAACTCATCGTTTCAATCAGTGGGTTTTAATAATAAATTTTCAAAATCATTACATAAATTAGGATATGCGTTTGCAATCGTAGTGCCTTTTGGTTTCATTTTTATTGCACTGTTTCATCATTTTAATCATTAATTACTATGGCATTAGATTCAAAAATTCCAAGTGGCGCCATTTCAGACAAATGGACCAATTATAAAGATCATATTAATCTGGTAAATCCAGCCAACAAGCGTAATTTAGATATTATTGTTGTAGGTACAGGATTGGCTGGAGGTTCTGCAGCGGCAACGTTGGCAGAATTGGGTTATAATGTAAAAGCATTTTGTTTTCAAGATTCGCCTCGTCGTGCCCACTCAATCGCAGCACAAGGTGGAATCAACGCTGCAAAAAATTATCAAGGCGATGGAGATTCTGTTTTTAGACTTTTTTATGATACCGTAAAAGGTGGTGATTATCGTGCTCGCGAAGCAAATGTTCACCGTTTAGCAGAAGTTTCAACTAGTATTATCGATCAATGTGTCGCTCAAGGTGTTCCTTTTGCTCGTGAATATGGTGGGCTTTTAGATAACCGGTCTTTTGGTGGAACATTGGTTTCAAGAACTTTTTATGCCAAAGGTCAAACTGGACAACAACTTTTATTAGGAGCTTATTCAGCAATGAATCGCCAAATTGGTCGTGGGAAAATAAAAATGCACAACCGTCACGAAATGCTAGATTTAGTTATCGTAAACGGAAAAGCACGCGGCATCATAGCACGTAATTTAGTAACAGGAGAAATCGAAAGACATTCTGCTCACGCCGTGGTTATTGCTTCTGGAGGATATGGAAATGTATTTTTCTTGTCAACAAACGCCATGGGAAGCAATGTAACTGCAGCTTGGAAAATCCACAAACGCGGGGCGTTTTTCGCCAATCCTTGCTACACACAAATTCACCCAACATGTATTCCGGTTTCTGGAGATCATCAAGCAAAATTGACTTTGATGTCTGAATCTTTGCGAAATGATGGTCGAATTTGGGTTCCAGCAAAATTGGAAGATGCAAAAGCCATCCGTGAAGGAAAATTAAAACCTACACAATTGGCTGAAGCCGATAGAGATTATTATTTAGAAAGAAGATATCCAGCTTTTGGGAATTTAGTGCCACGAGATATTGCTTCTCGTGCCGCAAAAGAGCGTTGCGATGCAGGTTTTGGAATCAACAAAACTGGAGAAGCCGTTTACTTAGATTTTGCTGCAGCGATTATCCGTTACGGAAAAGACCAAGCTTTGGTGAAAGGTTTAAATGTGAATGATGATGCTTTAATTATAAAACTGGGAACAGAAGTAGTTGCCAATAAATATGGGAACTTGTTTCAAATGTATGAGAAAATTGTTGACGAAGATCCATATACAACGCCAATGATGATTTATCCAGCGGTACATTACACCATGGGTGGCACTTGGGTTGATTATAATTTGCAAACTACTATTCCGGGTTGTTTCTCTATCGGAGAATCAAATTTCTCAGATCACGGAGCCAACAGATTGGGAGCTTCGGCATTGATGCAAGGTTTGGCTGATGGTTATTTTGTTTTACCTTACACTATTGGAGATTATTTGGCGCCAGATATTAAAATGGGAGAAATCTCTACCGATTCACCAGAATTTGAAGAAGCCGAAAAAAATGTATTGAATCAGATCAATGCTTTGATGAACAACGGAGGAACAAAACCTGCGGATTATTTTCATAAGAAATTAGGAAAGATAATGTGGGACAAAGTTGGAATGGCGCGAAATGCCGAAGGATTAGCAGAAGCGCAAGCTGAAATTGCTGAAATTAGAGAAGATTTCTATAAAAATGTTCGCATTCCTGGAATAAAAGATAGTTTCAATCCAGAATTGGCGAAAGCACTTCGTGTGGCCGATTTCTTGGAATTGGGTGAACTTTTCGCTAAAGATGCTCTGCACAGAAACGAATCTTGTGGTGGACACTTCCGTGAAGAATACCAAACTCCAGATGGAGAAGCACAACGTGATGACGAAAATTTTGCATACGTTGCAGCTTGGGAATACAAAGGAAAACCATCTGATGCTGTTTTGCATAAAGAAGAATTGAAATTTGAGAATGTGAAGTTGGTGCAAAGAAGTTACAAGTAGGAAATAGCCATAAGCCATAAGTTTATTAGCCATGAGTGATTTCAAATCATATAAAGATTTATTAATTTGGCAGAAAGGAATTTTAATAGTTAAAATGATTTACAATTGCTTACAAAATTTTCCCAAAGATGAAATTTTTGGATTACAAAATCAAATAAAAAGAGCGTCTGTTTCTATTCCTTCAAATATAGCTGAAGGCTGGGGTAGAAGTTCTACACAAAGTTATCTGCATTTTTTAAAAATTGCTCGAGGTTCATTATTTGAATTAGAAACACAAATTATAATTGCAAAAGAATTAGATTTCCTAAGTGAAATTAAATTTAAAGAAATATCAGAATTAATTACAGAAGAAAGCAAAATGTTAAATGCCTTTATAAAGTCAATAAGCAAAGACTAAACTCTTGGCTCTTGGCTCTTGGCTCATAAACTAGAATATGAAACTAAACCTAAAAATATGGCGTCAAGAAAACGCTAAAGCAACCGGAAAATTGGTCGATTATCAAGTAGATCATATTGAACCAGATATGTCTTTCTTGGAAATGTTGGATATTTTGAACGATCAATTAATCGAAAAAGGAAGCGATACTGTTGCTTTTGACCACGATTGTCGCGAAGGAATTTGCGGCATGTGCTCGTTATTTATCAATGGCGAAGCGCACGGTCCAGACCGATTGGTAACGACTTGTCAATTGCACATGCGTAAATTCAAAGATGGCGACACCATTTATATCGAACCGTTTAGAGCCAAAGCATTTCCGGTCATCAAGGATTTAGTTGTTGATAGAAGTTCATTTGACAGAGTGCAACAAGCTGGTGGATTTATTTCAGTAAATACTTCTGGAAATACAATTGATGCCAACACCATTCCGATTGAAAAACATGATGCAGATCGCGCTTTCGATGCAGCCACTTGTATTGGTTGTGGCGCTTGTGTTGCTACTTGCAAGAACTCATCAGCTATGCTATTCGTTTCAGCAAAAGTATCGCAATTTGCACTTTTACCGCAAGGAAAAGTCGAAGCCACAGACCGTGTTTTAAACATGGTGGCACAAATGGATGCCGAAGGTTTTGGAAATTGTACCAACACTGGCGCTTGCGAAGTCGAATGTCCAAAAGGTATATCTTTAGAAAATATTGCCAGAATGAATAGAGAATATTTGTCTGCAAGTTTGAAATAATTTTAAATAAAAATTAAAAAATAATACATATTTTACAACTGCTTTTTGTGATAATCATAGCTTCCAATTTAAAGTATTCATTTAATGATAGAAATACTCAAAATCAGTTAAGGCTACCTCTAAAAACTCCTGAACTTGCTTAACCTATTGATAATTTGTATCTTGTGCTTATGAAACAGTTTAAACGACAAAGAGACTACGGATTTTTCGATCAAGACATTCGACT
>NZ_JANLVD010000099.1:0-14246 GCF_031363805.1 Flavobacterium sp.
CGTTTGTTGCCTTTGGCTGGTTCGTTTATAGGAAATTTGATTCTACCGTTGCCGTTGCTCATTACTTTAGACATTAAAGCGGAATATTCTGTGTGAATTTGTTTGTCATCAAAAGAAAGAAAAATGACAAATCCCATGACATCTTCATAGAATTTTACCCACGGATTCATTTGGTTCCAACCCACATTACCTACCATATGGTCAATGTATTTTAAACCAACAGATGTTGGATTATAATCTGATTTGTGTTCTACAAATCCAGGTAAAAATGCGCCTTTGTAATTTTTACGTTCTACGAACATGTGCACGGTTTCGCCATAGGTGTATATTCCAGCACGAACTACTTCGCCAAATTCATCTTTTTCAACAACTGGTTCCATAAATACTTTTGCGCCACGTTTGGTGGTTTCTTCAAAAGCAGAGCGCGCATCTTCGACCCAGAGTGCTATGATTTTTACACCATCACCATGTTTTTTTACATGTTCACCAATGGGCGAATTGCTATTCAAAGCAGTTGTAAGTACAAAACGGATTTTGTCTTGTTTCAAAACGTAACTTACGAAATCGCGGGATCCAGTTTCCAATCCTTTGTAGGCATGCGATTGAAAACCAAAGGCTGTTTTATAAAAATGCGCCGATTGCTTTGCGTTCCCGACATAGAATTCGACATAATCGGTTCCTAAAAGCGGCAAGAAATCTTGTGCACCTTCAAATATTTTTTCTAAGCCGTATTCGACTGATTTAAGTGTTTTGTCCATAACTCAATTAGATAATTTGATAATTAGAAAATGAGATAATGTGTTGAAATTAGAAAATTATCTAATTATCACATTATCTAATTATTTTAGTTTTGATGTTGAAATTATTTTATTTAGAATTTTTAATATTTCTGATAAATTACTTAATAACATTTTACAATCTGGTTAAGATTTATGTGCATCACAAAGAAACAACCAATATTCTGTTTCATCACCTTCTTTAATTGCAATTTTTAATTTATGAATAAAATCTGCTTTACTTTCTGCATTTTGAGCTTCTTTAGAATTAGCACCAATAGAAGTACCACTTTTTAATAACTGATTACTAATGACAAACTTTTTTTTCTTGTAATTCTTCGGTTAAATCAATAATTTTAAGTGAAAAATCAAAAGTTTTTTATTAAAAGCGCATTGTTTTTATATTTTTCGTTGAAAGTCATTTTAGTTAAATTAGATAATTAGTCAATGTGGTAATTAGATAATGTTTCAAAAATTTTCTAATTATCTCATTTTCTAATTGGCACATTATTCTAGCCAAGATTTATAATACTTTCCATCATCAAGTCCCATGGCTTCTTCGGTTACCATTAATGGTCGAAACGTGTCGACCATGACCGCTAATTCTTGGGTTTCGGTATGACCAATGCTACGTTCCATTGCGCCGGGTGCTGGTCCGTGCGGAATGCCTTTCGGGTGCAAAGTAATATGACCTTGTTCAATATTGTTTCTAGACATAAAATCGCCATCGACATAATATAAAACCTCATCTGAATCTATATTGCTATGATTGTATGGTGCTGGAATGGATTTTGGATGATAATCATACAATCGTGGACAGAAAGAGCATACTACAAAAGTTGCCGTTTCAAATGTTTGATGTACTGGCGGTGGTTGGTGCACACGACCTGTTATGGGTTCGAAATTGTGAATGGAGAATCCGTAAGGAAAATTGTAGCCGTCCCAACCTACCACATCGAAAGGATGTGTGGCATAAACAAATTCGTGAATCATGCCTTCTTTTTTGATTTTTATCAAAAATTCTCCTTTTTCATCGTGGGTTTCTAATTCTGTTGGCAATTTAAAATCACGCTCGCAAAATGGAGAATGCTCAAGGTGTTGACCTGATTCATTTTTATACCTTTTTGGTGTATAAAATGGAGCGAAACTTTCTACGTAAAATAATCTGTTTTCTGATGAATTGAATTCGATTTGGTAAATCATTCCGCGAGGAATAATTAAGTAATCGCCATATTCAAAATCAATATTACCTAGCATTGTCCTTAATTTTCCAGAACCTTTGTGGATGAAAATAAGCTCGTCAGCATCGGCATTTTTATAGAAATATTCGGTTAATGATTTTTGTGGCGCAGCCAAACCGATTGTACAATCCTTATTGACTAGCATTGGCTTTCTGGAATCTAGAAAATCAATTTCTGGTTTTAGTTCGAATCCCTTTAATAATAAAGATTTGATATTTTTGCCAATGGCAATTTTCGGTTCTACTGAATAGGATTTGATAATTTCTTTGACTTGCGTTGGTCTGTGCACATGATACAACAAGGAAGAATGTCCGTGAAAACCTTCTGTTCCAAAGAGTTGTTCGTAGTACAAACCGCCATTTGGTTTTTCAAATTGGGTATGCCTTTTTTGTGGAAAATTCCCTAGTTTATGATATAACATTAGATTTTAGATTTTAAATTGCAGATTTTAGATTGCAGATTTTTAAAAATCGAATCTTTAATAAAATCATTAAAGCAAATATCGGAAATATTTAGTTTTTAGATATATTTATTGTGAATTATTTATAAAACAAAAAAGCATTAAAAAATGATTACTCAGGTTTTAATGCTTTTTTGGTTTATAAAGATAAATTTATTTTTTGTCTGGATTGTTTAAGACACTATTTTTTCTGCTATATCCAAAATAGATTACAAGTCCAATAGCTAGCCAACCAGCTAGTCTCAACCAGTTTGTCCAACCCAAACCATAAATCATTGCCAAACAAACTAATATTCCTAAAATAGGCACAAAAGGAACGAATGGTGTTTTAAATTCACGTTTCATTTCTGGATTTGTTTTGCGTAAAACAATAACTGAAATACATACTAGAATAAAGGCAAATAATGTTCCAATACTTGTCATATCTCCAACAATGTCTCCAGGTACAAATGCTGCAAAAAGACCAACAATAACTAAAATAGCTAAATTGGCTTTATAGGGTGTTTTATATTTTGAATGTAAATCTCCGAAGGCTTTTGGTAATAAACCATCTTTTCCCATAGAATAAAATACTCTTGATTGACCCAACAACATTACTAAAATTACAGAGGTAAATCCGAATAAAATGGCTACTGTAACAAATTGTGCTAACCAACCATAACCTGGCATTGCTGACGTAATTGCATTGGCTACTGAAGCTTCTTTTCCACCAGTTCTAAAAAATTCTACAGATTCCAGACCTGTTAAAACGTGTGCAAAAAGAATGTATAAAACCGTACATACAGCTAGTGAACCTAAGATTCCAATAGGCATATCTCGTTTTGGATTTTTGGTTTCTTGTGCAGCAGTACTTACGGCATCGAAACCAATAAAAGCAAAAAATACAGTTCCCGCGGCTCCTAGAATACCCATAATTCCTCCAAAATTATGACCTACACCTGAGTCATCCGTAAAAATTGATGCTTGTGGAATATAAGGAGTATGGTTTACCGGATTAATGAAATTCCAACCCAAAACAATGATCAAAACAACGATTGTCACTTTTATTACAACAATAATTCCGTTTACAAATGCAGATTCTTGAGTTCCTTTAATTAACAGCAAACTAATTGCTGCTACTATAAAAAGCGCAGGTAAATTAATTATACCATGTTCGCCTAAATCAGATATTTGAAATGGTGAATGTGATAATGAGTAAGGAATTGGACTTGTATGAAGCACATTGACCAGTAAATTATTCAAATATTCGCTCCAAGCAATTCCTACGGTGGCAGCTCCAACTGCATATTCTAAAATTAAATCCCAGCCTATAATCCAAGCCAAAAGCTCTCCCATAGTGGCATAGGTATAAGTATATGCACTCCCAGAAATTGGAATAGATGATGATAATTCAGCATAACAAAGTCCTGCCAATGCACAACCTACTGCAGCAACTATAAACCCTATGGTTACAGACGGACCAGCATTTTGAGCTGCTGCCGTAGCTGTTCTTACAAACAATCCAGCGCCAATAATGGCTCCAATTCCTAGTGCGACAAGTGACCATGCGGTCAAGGTTCTTTTTAAACCTTTTTCAGATTCTGAGGCTTCTGCAAGCAAAAGAGATATTGATTTTTTCTTCCAAATAGACATATTCCTATTTTTAATTTAGTTAGTTGGTTCCAAATGTATCAATTTTTTAAATAAAATGAAATAAAAAATTAATTTTCATGGATTAAAACCAAAAACCTATGGAGAACCAAGTAAAATTACTCTTGGCTTCTGGCGACCAACTTTGTTTTACTTCTATTGGTCCAATAAGTGTTTCAAGTCCGTAACCAACTGCATACCCAGAATATTTTGGTCTGGAAATCCAAGTATTATCATCAAAAATTTTATTGCCAATATTTGCGTAATTTGAAGTTATATTGATGTGATTTTTTTTTATAAATTCATAATCTATAGACAAACTACTTTTTACGTAAGTATCGCCAGAAATACCTAGAAAGTCATAACCATAAAAGGGTTTAAAATTGTTTATTGCGCTAAAGCCATATCCTCCAAGTGCAAAATCAAAAATATGATTTGGATTTTTACCCAATGTAAAACCGCCTTCTGCTTGAAGTTTTACGGCAAATTTTTTAAAAAATGTCTTGACTATTGCGGCATCGGCCTTTAAAATTGTAAACTTTTCAAAATCTCCTTTATAATCTGTTGAAGTTAAAAATGTTTGTGTATCGCCAAAAATATACCATCCTTTTTTTGGGAAATATTTATTGCTGAAAGAATCATATTTTAAAAATCCAAAAATTGATGAATAATTACTGTTGTCTATAAAACTAGCATTATTTTGCAAAGAGTTTGATGCAATTTTTAAATATTTATTTTCTATTCCGGCACCAATTAAAAATTTTTGCACAAAAACAGTTTGTATGTAGGCTTGGTTCGTAAAATCTAAATAATCGATATTTAAGGATTCTAAATTTAATGAATTCAAAATTTGACCTGTATTAAAATCTGTTTGACTTGCTTTTTTAAACTTGGTCAATTTAGATTTTAAACCAAAACTCCAATGAAAACCATTGTCACGATAATAATCAAAATTATACCTAAAATTATCGCCCAAAATAATATCTAAAGATGCTATATCATTAGTGAAAATTAAATTTTTGTGTGTAAAATTTACCAATGCCGCAGATTTGAATAAATCATCATAATGCAAGCCGAATTTTAAATAAGTTTTCACTTGATTTTCTTCTGCATTTACCATAATAACGTCAGAGCTACCTTCTTTCAATAATTTATAGCTAATTGAACTAAAATTCTGGGTAGAGTTTAAATTATTTATACCACTATTTAAATCATCGTAAGATATTTTTGAACCTTCATTAAATCTTAACTTTCCAATAACGTAGGATCTAGTATAATTTTTGAGATCGTTAATTCCAATTTTTTTAATGTATAAACTATCGTCTTTTTTTAAATGGATTTTTTTCATTTGATATTTTGTTCCTAAAGCATCTAATTGATTTTTAACCAATTGCGCGGCTTCTACCCCTTTTTTAATAATTTCTGTTCCTTGACCGAAAGACATGACCGAAAAATTCTCGATATTTGGTTTGATGTAAACATCTGTTTTTTCTTTTTTGCCTTTCATGTTTTGCAACATTTGGTAATTTGAAATTTGTGCCAAAACGCCTGTTGCTCCTTTTATATCATCAACTTTTTTTAAATCGTCTTGAACATCTACTCCAATAATGATGTCGGCACCCATTTTTCTGACTTCTTCTACAGGATAATTATCTGTAATTCCGCCATCGATGTAAAAACTACCGTCTATTTCAATTGGGGAAAATAATGATGGAAATGCACCACTTGCAGATAAAACTTGTGGCAATGAGCCACTTTTAAAAACTTTTTTTTGACCAGTTTCTACATTGGTGGCTATACATAAAAATGGAATTTTTAATTTGCTAAAATCTTCAACATGGCGAACATTGTGTGTAAGTTTGCTCAACAAATTATAATTGTATAATCCTTTGGAAAGACCTTTTGGAACCGAAATTTTAAAATTTTGGAATGGCAATGATATGGCATACATTTCATCGTTTCGTTTTTCATAAAATGTTCTGTTGTTTCTGGGTACAAAATCCTGAATTAAAGCATCAAAATCTGTATCTTCGAATATAGAATCCAATTGAGTTGCAGAATATCCTGATGCGTACAAACCGCCAATAATTGCGCCCATACTGGTTCCGCCAATATAATCTATTTTTATGCCGGCTTTTTCAATTTCTTTCAGCACGCCTATGTGTGCAAAACCTTTTGCGCCTCCGCCACTTAAAACCAGTCCAATTTTTGGTTTTTTGATTTCTTGGGATGATGAGGGAAGAGAGAAGAGAAGAAAAAGAGGCAAGAAGCAAGAGGCAAGAGTCGAAAAACTAGAAGCAAAGGAGAAAGTTCTGCCTGTAACTAATGATGATGATGGAACTTGCAAATATTGAATTTTGATATTGAATTTTGATATTGAATTTGACCACAAGCCCCAGATGGAAGTGAAAATCCTTTTTTGTGAAAAAACTATTTTTTGTGGGCTTTGCAAAACGACCAAAGGAAGTTCTTGCAAAGATTTACAAAAAAAGTTTTTTGCAAAAAAGATTGAAACAAACAGCTGGAATTGGCTCATAAAAAATACTAATTGGTTGTGTAAAAGTCGGTAATTTTTTTGGCTTTTGATATACCCACAACGTCGGAAATTTCTTTTTCTGATGCTAATTTCAATCTTTTAACACTTTTGAAATGTTTTATTAACGTTTCCATGGTTTTTTCGCCAATTCCTGGGATATTATCTATTGATGAAACCAGTGATGCTTTGCTGCGCTTGTCTCTGTGAAATGTGATTCCGAAACGGTGGGCTTCGTTCCGCAATTGCTGGATTATTTTTAAAGTTTCCGATTTTTTGTCAAGATATAACGGCACAGAATCGCCCGGATAAAACAGTTCTTCCAAACGTTTGGCAATGCCAATAATGGCAATTTTTCCACGCAAACCCAATTGATCTAAAATTTTTAAGGCTGATGATAGTTGTCCTTTTCCACCATCGATAATAATTAAATTGGGCAATGGTTGGTTTTCGTCTACCAAACGTTTGTATCTTCGGTAAACTACTTCTTCCATGGAGGCGAAATCGTCTGGACCTACTACGGTTTTAATATTGAAATGGCGGTAGTCTTTTTTACTAGGTTTTCCGTCCCTAAAAACTACGCAGGCCGCCACAGGATTGGTTCCTTGTATGTTTGAATTGTCAAAACATTCAATATGTCGAGGCTCGACAGAAAGGCGTAAATCTTTTTGCATTTGCGCCATGATTCTTACGGTGTGACGCTCTGGATCGACTATTTGCAGCTGTTTGAGTTGCTCTATTCTGTAAAATTTGGCGTTTCGAATGGATAAATCTAATATTTGCTTTTTGTCGCCCAGTTGTGGAATGGTAACTTTGATATTTTCGCCGACTTGTACGTCAAAAGGCACTATAATTTCGCGAGAAAGTAACTGAAAACGCTCTCGGAGTTCGATGATTCCGAGTTCTAATAATTCTAAATCGGTTTCATCCAATTTCTTTTTGATTTCTAGTGTGTAGGAACGAACGATGGAACCATGAGAGATTTCTAAAAAATTGACAAATGCTGCTGCTTCATCTGAAACTATAGAAAATACATCGATATTGGTTATTTTTGGATTGACAACGGTAGATCTTGACTGGTAATTTTCGAGTACTTCTATTTTATTTTTTGTGCTTCTTCAAAATGCATATTGTTGGCCAAATCTGTCATTAATTTTTTAAAATCTTTCATGGATTCTTTGAAATTCCCTTTGAGAATTTCTCGAATCGCATTGATTTGATTTTGATAATGTTCTAGTGTTTCCAAACCTTCGCACGGTCCTTTGCACCTGCCAATATGAAATTCCAAACAAACTTTAAATTTATGATTTTGGATATTGTTTTGACTTAAATCCAAATTGCAGGTTCGCAATGGATACAATTCTCTAATCAAATCCAAAATAGTATGCACGGTCTTGAAACTGGTGTAAGGTCCGAAATATTCTGAACCATCTTTGATCATTTTCCGTGTTGGAAATATTTTAGAAAAAGGTTCTTTTTTAATGCAAATCCAAGGATAAGTTTTGTCGTCACGAAGCAACACATTGAATCTGGGTTGCATTGTTTTTATCAGATTATTTTCCAACAAAAGTGCATCAGATTCTGTGGCAACCACAATATGTTTGATGGTGACAATTTTTTTGACTAATACATTTGTTTTGGCTGTATCGTGAATTTTATTAAAATAAGAGGATACTCGTTTTTTTAAATTTTTGGCTTTTCCAACGTACAAAATTTTTTCTTCTTTGTCATAATATTGATACACTCCGGGACTGTCCGGGAGCGATTGTATTTGAAGTTGAAGAGAAGTGTTGGTCATTTTGAATGAAGATTGTTGATTAACGATTTTTGATTGTAGAATATTTATTGCTGTTGCGAAAACTAAACTATTTTCAAAATTACAAACTTCAAAAGCGAAAAACAATTCTTATTTGATAATTGATAATCGATAATTAGCTATTTTTATATTTTAAATCAATTCATGACGCACCACGAACGTAAAAACATTACTATTTTAAAAGAAACTATTTTGCCTGGAGAGAGCAAAACCATCAACATGGAAATTGCCAAACTTCATACGATGACCAAACTTAAAATTCCAATCATTGTAGAACGTTCCAAGTTTGAAGGTCCCACAATTTTACTAACTGCTGGCTTGCATGGCGACGAAATAAACGGTGTTGAAATAGTAAGACAGATTATTATACAAAGTATCAACAAACCAAAAATTGGTACTATAATATGTATTCCTGTGATTAATGTGTTTGGCTTTTTGAATTTGAAACGTGAATTTCCAGATGGTCGCGATTTGAATCGTGTTTTTCCAGGAAGCAAAACAGGTTCTTTGGCCAGCAGATTTGCTTATTATTTGTTGCAAGAAGTTATTCCTTATGTAGATTATGCGATAGATTTTCATGCAGGTGGCGCCAGTAGATTCAATGCTGCACAAGTTCGAATTGTTCCAGATAATCATGAACTGAAAGCTTTGGCTGATATATTTAGTGCGCCTTTTGGACTGTTCTCCAAAAATATTCAAGGTACTTTCAGAAATTCTTGTGATAAATTGGGTGTAAAAATGCTTCTTTTTGAAGGTGGGAAATCAATTGATATAAATGACAACATAACCAAAGAAGGTGTCGATGGAACCAAGCGGGTTTTGTTTAGTTTGGGCATGCTCAATGCAAGAAAAAGAATTTCTACTCCAGAACATACAACACTTTACATCGAAAAATCAAATTGGATTCGCGCCAAATATTCAGGCATGTTTCACGGATTGACAAAAGTGGGAAGTTTTGTGGAAAAAGGGCAAATTCTGGCTACCATTTCTGATCCGTACGGAAAAGTTGAACACAAACTAAAAGCCCCAAATTCTGGTTATATTATTAATGTAAATGATTCGCCAATAGTGTACGTTGGTGACGCTATTTACCATATTTCAAACATTAATGCCAATGAATAAAAAGGAACTAAGAGAAAAATACAAAAACAAAAGACAAGAATTAAATTCAACACAAATTGATGAACTATCTATGGCTATTGCCAATAATGTTCTTAAATTAGATATTTGGAGCCACATTTATTTTCATGTTTTTCTACCTATTGAAAGTCAAAAAGAAGTCAATACCGAATTTATTTTACACATTTTACAAGGAAAAGACAAAGAAATAATAATTTCAAAGTCAGATTTTGAAACTTTGGAGATGACTCATTTTTTATTAACGGATAATACAAAAATCAAGAAAAATAAATACAATATTCCTGAACCAGAAAATGGAATTGAAGTTCCTACCAATAAAATTGAAGTAGTATTTGTACCGCTTTTGGCTTTTGACAAACTTGGAAATCGTGTGGGCTATGGAAAAGGCTTTTACGATAAATTCTTATCCAAATGCAAATCGGACACTATAAAAATTGGGCTTTCATTTTTTGAAGCCGAAAAAAATATTGAAGGTATTTTTGAAAATGATATTAAATTGGATTTTTGTGTAACTCCTATTCAAATTTATAATTTTTAATTCTAAAAATTTAAATTACTCTTTTAAAGCAAACGCCCTTTTATTAAACACAATTAAAATGCCAACACCTACCGAAATAGCGAAATCTGCTACATTGAATATGGCATTAAAAAATGTAAATGGTTTTCCGCCAATAACAGGAACCCATTCTGGCATTGGATAATCTTTTATGATAGGAAAATAAAACATATCCACTACTTTACCATAAAATACAGTTCCGTATGGTTTATCACTAAAAATTGTTGCTACATTATAACTGCTATCATCGAAAATCAAACCATAAAAAACAGAATCGATTATATTTCCAAAAGCGCCCGCCAATATTAAAGAAATGGCTACAATAAGTACTTTTGAGCTTTGTTTTTTTACAGCATCCCAAAGCCAATAGCCAATACCGCCTACAGCAATTATTCTGAAAAGCGTTAAGGTAATTTTACCATAAGAACCTGGTATTTCTGCGCCCCAAGCCATTCCTTCGTTTTCTATAAAAAGGATTTTGAACCACGAAAATACATTTACTTCGTCATGCAATTCAAAATGTGTTTTTATATATATTTTAGACAATTGATCCACCAATAAAACCAAAAAAACAATAAAATAGGCTTTCTTTAAATTCATTTTTATAAAATTATTTTGCAAAAATAAACATTATTATATAAAAAACGCCCCTAAAAGGAGCGTTAGTAATTTATTTTTAAAAAATTAGCGTTGCAAGTTCTTAGCCTCGATACTCATAGTAGCGTGAGGTACAATTCTTAAACGGTCTTTGTTTATCAATTTACCCGTTACTTTGCACACACCATAGGTTTTATTTTCTATACGAACCAATGCATTGCGCAAGTCACGAATGAATTTCTCTTGACGAATAGCTAGCTGCGAATTGGCTTCTTTAGACATGGTTTCGCTTCCTTCTTCAAATGCCTTAAACGTTGGCGATGTATCATCGGTTCCGTTATTAAGATCATTCATATAAGCGCTTTTTATTAAATCTAAATCATTTTTAGCTTTATCTAATTTATTCAAGATTAATTGTTTGAATTCTGCTAAGTCAGCATCAGAAAATCTTATTTGTTCATCTACCATTTTATTTATTTTGAAATTAATATCATTGTTTTTATATCATCAAACTCAATTTCTGTACCGTTTATTATATTTTCTTCGAAAACTAATGAGTCTGTTAGTGTTTCTGATTTAATATACGATATATTTTTGTTTATAGCTTCTTCCAATTCATTATTTGATTGCAATTTTACTTTAATTTTATCAGTAACTTCAAATCCAGAATCTTTTCGAATGTTCTGAATACGGTTTACCAACTCTCTTGCAATTCCTTCTTGTTTTAATTCTAATGAAATCGTAACATCTAGTGCAACGGTAATTCCATTTGAATTGGCTACCAACCAACCTTCAACATCTTGCGACGAAATTTCTACATCTTCTAGAGATAAAGTTATGGTTTTTCCTGAAATAACAACATCTACAGCGCCATTCTTATCTAAAAAATTGATTTGTTCTGCTTCAAAATTTTGTATCTCTTTGGCTATCAATCCCATGTCTTTTCCAAATCTTGGCCCTAAGGCTTTAAAATTTGGCTTTATTTGCTTGATTAATACACCAGATGCATCGTCCAAAAGTTCAATTTCCTTCACATTTACCTCTGCTTTTATGAGGTCTGAAACTGCTTCAATTTCCTTTTTAAAACCTTCGTTAAGCACTGGTATCATTATCTTTTGCAATGGTTGTCGCACCTTAATCATTTCCTTTTTACGTAGTGATAATACGAGTGATGAAATGGTCTGTGCATTCTGCATTCTGCTTTCCAACGATTTATCAACAAAGTTTTCAACGTATTTTGGAAACTTCGCCAAATGTACGCTGTCGTACTTTTCTGATTGTGTAGCTATGGTTAAATCTCTGTAAAGTTTGTCCATAAAAAATGGGGCTATTGGCGCTCCAAGCTTTGAAATAGTGAGCAAACAAGTGTAAAGTGTTTGATATGCAGCAATTTTATCTTGTGCATATTCGCCTTTCCAGAAGCGTCTTCTACACAATCTCACATACCAATTGCTCAAATTTTCTTGTACAAAATCGGAAATAGCACGAGCAGCTTTGGTTGGTTCGTAATCCGCATAAGCGTCATCGACAACTTTTATCAAGGTATTTAATTCAGATAAAATCCAACGGTCAATTTCTGGTCGTTCGTTTAACGGAATTTCAGCTTCGGCATATTTAAAATTATCAATATTGGCATACAAAGCAAAAAACGAATAGGTATTGTACAAGGTTCCAAAGAATTTTCGGCGAACCTCAGCAATGCCTTCCAAATCAAATTTCAAATTATCCCACGGATTGGCATTGGATATCATGTACCAACGTGTAGCATCTGGACCGTATTCTGCTAAAGTTTCAAAAGGATCGGCGGCATTTCCCAAACGTTTGGACATTTTTTGTCCGTTTTTGTCCAAAACCAATCCATTAGAAACTACATTTTTATAGGATATTTTATCAAAAACCAAAGTAGAAATGGCGTGCAAAGTATAAAACCAACCACGTGTTTGATCGACACCTTCGGCAATAAAATCGGCTGGAAAATCTTTGTTTTGATCTATTTTGTCTTTATTCTCAAAAGGATAATGCCATTGTGCATAAGGCATTGAGCCTGAATCGAACCAGACATCAATCAAATCTGCCTCACGTTTCATAGGTTTTCCAGAGGCTGAAACTAAGATGATTTGATCCACTACATTTTTATGCAAATCGATTAAATCATAATTATCCTCAGACATATTTCCAATTTCGAAACCAGAAAATGGATTGCTTGCTTGAAAACCAGCTGAAACCGATTTTTCGATTTCGTTGTATAATTCTTCTACAGATCCGATTAACATTTCTTCATTTCCATCTTCGGTACGCCAAATTGGTAATGGAATTCCCCAAAAACGAGATCGAGAAAGATTCCAATCATTGGCATTTTTAAGCCAATTGCCAAATCGACCTTCGCCTGTTGCTTTTGGTTTCCAGTTGATGGTTTCGTTAAGATCGAACATTCTATCTCTAACTTCTGTGATTTTTATAAACCAGGAATCCAGCGGATAATATAAAATAGGTTTGTCGGTTCTCCAGCAATGTGGATAACTGTGAATATATTTTTCTACTTTAAAAGCTTTGTTTTCTTCTTTTAATTGGATGGCGATTTCCACATCAGCAGAGCGTTCTGGCGCTTCACCATCGTTGTAATATTCGTTTTTAACATATTTTCCAGACAAATTTGCCAAACCTTTTATGAATTTTCCCTGCAAATCAACTAGAGGAACAGGATTTCCATTTTCGTCAAGAACCAACATGGGTGGGATTTCTGGCGATGCTTCTTTGGCCACTTTGGCATCATCGGCACCAAAAGTGGGCGCAGTATGAACAATTCCGGTTCCATCTTCAGTAGTTACAAAATCACCAGCAATGACTCTAAACGCATTTTCAGCATTTTCATATGGTAAAGCCAATTTCATTAATTGTTCGTAACGAATTCCGACTAAATCTGAACCTTTGCATTCGGCTAAAATTTGGTATGGAATATTTTTGTCTCCTTCTTTAAAGCTTTCAAAATCATGAGGTTCAGTTGAGGCAAAAAATCCTTTTCCGAATTGTTTTCCAACTAGGTTTTTAGCCAAAATAACTTTGGTTGGTCTAAATGTATATTGATTGAAAGTTTCGACCAAAACATAATCGATTTTTGGACCAACCGTTAATGCTGTATTTGATGGTAAAGTCCAAGGCGTTGTCGTCCAAGCCAAAATATGAATGTCTTCAAAATTTTGAAGAAAACTAGGCAAACTTTCCTGTTTTGCAAGAAATTGTGCCACAACAGTTGTATCTGTAATATCACGATAGGAACCTGGTTGATTCACTTCATGCGAACTCAAACCTGTTCCTGCTTTTGGAGAATATGGTTGAATCGTGTAGCCTTTGTACATAAAATCTTTGTTGTAGATTTGTTTCAAAAGCCACCAAACTGATTCCATATATTTGGGTTTGTAGGTTACATAAGGATCTTCCATATCAACCCAATAGCCCATTTTTTCGGTAAGATCATTCCACACATCGGTGTAACGCATG
>NZ_JANLVD010000133.1:0-21479 GCF_031363805.1 Flavobacterium sp.
TATATTGATTTGGAATCGAGAATGAATTCCAAAAAAACTCTGGAAAAAAGGTATTTGCAATTACTCCAAAAAGCCAATAAAGTTTCTGAAATTATAGAAATTGAAGCCAAACTAGCTCAAATTCGCGAAGAAATAGAAGCTAAAGAAGGTCAGTTTAGATATTTGAAAAATCAAATTTCGATGAGTACAGTTACCATTGAAATGTATACCAACGATGCTTCTCAAAGCGGGGCAACATCATCTTTTGGTTCAAAAATCTGGAACGAAATCAAATCTGGTTTCAACTCATTGTCTGGATTTATTTTGGGATTAATTAGTATCTGGCCTTATCTTATTATTACAATATTAATTTTTATCTTTATCAAAAGAAAATTCAAGAAAAAAACACCATAATATGTTATCATTTTTTAAGAAAAAATATATAATTCCAATAGTTGCCTGTGGCTTTTTATTTGTTGGCGTGAGTTTTAAAGAAGATTTTTTTGAAATCGCCAAGCAAATAGAAATTTTTACGACACTTTTTAAAAATGTCAATATGAACTATGTTGACCAAACCAATCCTGGAGAGTTAATGGATAAAGCCATTAAAAACATGTTAGCAGAACTTGATCCATACACTGTTTATTTCAACGAACAAGACGTGGTGAAAGCCAAAATAAACAATACTGGCGAATACACAGGAATTGGCGCTATTATGACCCGAAAAGACGGCAAATTTATAGTTCGTGAACCTTTTAAAAATTATCCGGCTGATAAAGCAGGTTTAAAAGCGGGAGACGAAATTATACAAATTGGCGATGTGAATTTAATTGATTTCAAAGAAGATGCAACCCAACTATTAAAAGGCGGAAAAAATGCAAAAATTGATCTTAAATTCAAAAGAAATGGCGAAATAAAAACAACCCAACTTATACTAGAAGAAGTTGAATTGAAAGCAGTTCCGTTTTTTGCAAAAATTGATGATAAAACCGGATATATTGTTTTGGATAAATTCAATGCCAAAGCAACTGTAGAAACCAAACAAGCTTTAGAAAAATTAAAAGAACAAGGCGCAACCCAAATTATTCTAGATTTAAGAGGAAATCCTGGCGGATTGTTGGGAGAAGCTGTGAGTATTTGCAATTTGTTTGTTGAAAATAATGAAGTTATAGTGACGACCAAATCTCATATTTCAAAACACAATAATATATACAAAACTTCCAAAAGTCCAGTTGATACCCAAATTCCATTGGCAATATTGGTCAACGGCCGAAGCGCATCAGCAAGCGAAATTGTCGCTGGAGCATTGCAAGATTTGGACAGAGCTGTAGTTATTGGAAGTCGTAGTTTCGGAAAAGGTTTGGTGCAACGATATTTAGATTTGAGCTATGGAACGCAAGTAAAAGTAACTATTTCAAGATATTACACTCCTTCTGGAAGATGTATACAGGCTTTGGATTATTCAAAAAAAGACGCCAATGGGAAAGTTACAAAAACTGAAGCGAAAAATTTTAATGCTTTTAAAACCAGAAAAGGCAGACCAGTTTATGATGGTGGTGGCGTATTGCCAGATATTGAACTTGCAGAAACAAAATCAAATTATATCATTGATGCTTTGGTGAGAAACGATGCTATTTTTAATTTTGGAACTCAATATTACTACAAAAACAGCACTTTGGGAGACAAAATTCCGAACTTGACAGATGCTGATTTTGCTGATTTCAAAAAATATATAAAATCACAAAATATTTCATTTGACACAAAAACCGAAAATGCCTTGAAAGAAACTTTGGAGCAAGCAAAAAAAGAAAAAGTAGATACTGCAATAAAACTACAGTACGATAGTTTAATGCTTACTTTACAAAAAGCAGAAGATGTAGAAGTTGATAAAAATAAAACGGAAATTCTAGCACTTTTGCACGACGAAATTATCAAACGTTTTCAATACAAGGAAGGTTTATATTTGTATTATACCAAAAACAATTCTGAAATTAAAAAAGCCACACAACTTTTGAACAATACTGCCGAGTACAATAAAATTTTGATAAATTAAAATAGCTTTGCATATTTATTGATTTTCATCAAGTTAAAGTGCAAAATATAGTTGGGCATTCCCCAAGAATTAAAAAAACTCGTTCGTTCCTCACTTCATTTTTTTAATTCTTGCGTCGGGCTTTCGGCTTTATCTGTCATTGCGAAGAAGCATAACGAAGCAATCTTATTTTTTTAATCGCAATGACAGGATACCGCCTCAATCCCTAATGCAACAAACACTTACCTAATCCCAAAATTTCCTTCAAAAACAAACATTTAACAAAATACGCGGTTTAACCATAAAATTTAATTTGGAAACTCCTTATATTTGTAGGTTAATTACAAACAAAACTAAAAACTATTTCAATGGCAATAAGCACGACAACCTCTATTCAAATTGAAGGCGAAACATTAACTCGTTTCTCAAAACTAACCATTACACAAACTGTAAATGCACACCACGAATTTACCGTTTTGCAACCTTTGCCAAAAGAATTCGTAAACCAAGCCATCGATAAAACGCAAACCTATATTGGGCAAAGCATTAAAATAGAAATAAAACCCAATAATTTGACTACCGAATCGCCACTGATATTTTACGGAATCATAAATTCAGTGAAAATGGTGCGTGAAAATGGTTCGGCAGGAATGATTCAAATATCGGGTGGAAGTTCAACTATTGCCATGGAGAATTTACCCAAAAATAAATCATTTACAGACAAATCGCTCTCAGATATCATTCAAGAAATTGCCAATTCCTATCCACAAAGAGCAATAAAACCAGTTGTAAATCTTCAAAACAATCCAACCTTACCCTATACAGTTCAGTATTACGAAAGTGATTTTACTTTTTTATGCCGAATGGCTCAAAAAAAAGGAGAATGGTTTTATTACAACGGTCAAGAATTGGTATTCGGAAAACCAAAATCAAAAACATTCACGCTAGAATATGGTCGCTCACTCGAGCGTTTCGATATCGAAATGAACGCCAAACCAGTCAATTTTGAATACATAGGATATGATCCAAGTAGCGCAGAAACACAAAAAGCGAACGCTTCAGAAATCAATTACCAACCACAAGGCTACTCTAAACAAGTATACGAATCGTCCAAAAAATTATTTCCAGACCAGTCAAACTCATTGTATTCAAATGCCATGCAAGAAGGAAATTCTCGCACCCATTTGGTGGATAGAGTGACCACACAATTACAATCGCAAACTTCCAATTTAATAACTGCCACAGGCATAAGTGACGAAACAGGACTCCGCATTGGCGATGTGGTGAGCATTCACGAATCGGCTTTTACCATGACTGGCAACCCACAAGATGGCGTTCAAGAACAAAATTTTGGAAGCTACACCATTACAAATATTACACACACTTGTGACGAGAGTTCATACCATAACGCATTCAACGCCATTCCGGAAAATTCACTTTGTCCACCTTACGGAAATGTGTTGGCTGTGCCCATTGCCACGACACAACCCGCAACGGTTATCGATAATAACGACCCAAAAGGACTTGGCAGAATACAAGTACAAATGGCATGGCAAAAAAACAATTCAGAAAAAACGCCTTGGATTCGCATGACAAATCCACACGCAGGTGGCGGAAAAGGAATGTATTTTATACCCGAAATTGGCGAAGAAGTTTTGGTCGCTTTTGAAGCCGACAATGCCGAAAAACCTTTTGTGTTGGGTACCATGTACAATGGTTCAGAAAGTTCAGGATATAATACCGAAGGCAACGACCAAAAAGTAATTCAAACTCGTTCAGGCACCAAAATTATTATGAACGACGCAATTGGTAGCGTGTTTATTGAAGACCCTAGTGGGAATACTTGGTTCATGGATGGAAAAGGAAATATCAATGTAAATGCACCAAATACGATTTCGATGAATGCTACAGATATTATAATGACAGCATCGAAAAATATTACTTCAAGTGCTGGTCTGAATATATCTGAAAGCGCAGGAGTTGACAAATCCACTTCTATTGGAATGATGCACAATGTATTTGTAGGTGGAAATAGTATGATGAGTGTGATGGGAAAACTGGTTGAAAATATTACTGGAGATAAAGAAATAAATACCGAAAAAGAAATGACTTTTAACAGTCAAAAAGGAATGCAATATTCTTCTGAAGGAGAAATACAAAAGCACTCTCAAAAAGAAGTCAAACTTAATAGTGCAGAAAAATCTAAATTGTTTTAATTATGTCTTATACGTCAAATGTAGGTGGTAAATTAATTGTAACTGCAAAAGGAGATATTAAATCATATGCTAAAGAAAATATTCAAATTAATTCTGCTAAAACCATAAGTATAAAAGGTGCTGATAATGGAGTTTCTTTTGGTAAGCCAGAAGATCCGCCAGTAATTGAAAAAAATGAAGTTCAGTATGTAAATGGTCATTTTTATAACGAAGATGGAACTTATGAAGGGAAAGTTGATGAAAAGACAAATACAGGAGTTGTAGATGACGTTTACACTTGTACTGGAAAAGGCAAAGCAAAAGACAAGGATGGCAAAGAAATAGATGTTTATAATGGTATAAAATTAATAAAAGAGAACGATGTAAATATAACACATTCTCATTTTTGCTATATAGCTTATGTTGTAAAAATGGAGGCTGGTGATCCAGATTTTAAAGAGTTAAAATGCATCGCATATAGTAGTTTTAATTATTCAAAAGATGTAACTCTTAAAAAAGATGAAAAAAGCAAATGGAAACAAGTATTAGCAGGAAAATATTCATCAGTTCGAAAAAAAAAGGAATTAAAAGACTCATTAAATGATGACAAATCTAAACTAACTCGAAAAGCACTATTTTATGTACTTAATGGGGAGGCCGATTTAACAAATGGTGCAAAATTTTGGGATGGTACAGATTTTCTGGCTTGGGGTAATTCTGAAACTAATATATATAACAATCTAGGTCAAAATAAATTTGATGAATATAAATTTATAGAAATACCAAAAGACATATATGATTCGTTTGTATTAGCAAATGGTACTTCTTCAAGATACCCAGATGCAGGGAATCATAATGAAAAAACTCACAAAGGAACTCACGAACATATAACAAAGAAAGTAAAAAAGAAAATACTAGATAAGGACAAAAAACCTGTTTTAGGAAAAGATGGTAAACCAACCTTTGAAGAAGTAGAAGTACCTTCAAAAATAAAATATGCAATACCAGCGGCAGATTTCGAAAATCAAGATTACTGGAAATCTGGAAACTTTTATTATGATACAGGCGTAAATGAAACTTATGGAATTTCAGCGACAGTAAATGCTGGAAAAAGTATTTTTTGGAAAAAAACTAAAACTAGGCTCACTAGCGAAACTATAATTAAAAAATAGTATGAAAAAGTTAACTTTTATAATTTTTATAATTTTTATAATTTGTTTGTCCCTTTCTTTTTATATTCTAAAACCTAAAAAAATTAATATCAAATACAAGCTTGCTTTAGTTCAAGAAATAGATATTGATAAAGGGAGTTATAGGTATTTTAATGATGATAGTACTTACACAAAAGGAGAAGGCACTATTAAAGAAAATTTTATTGGCGTTTTTCCAAAAGCAAATGATACTGTAACTATTTACAAATTGAATTCAGATAAATCTGAAAAACCTGAAAAATTTACATTCTGGTTTAAAAAAAATAAAAATAAGTCAATTACTTTCTTTTGTTCAGGTGAAGAAGTTAGAGTAATGTTTGGAAACAAAAATACTATTACTATAAATAATGATAATTATAGAGTAAATTATGAATATTATACTTTTTTGAAACAAAAAGTATTTGTTGAAGCGTCAATATTAGATTTAACTTTTTTTCTAAAAGATGGATATGGTGACTATTCAGAATTACTAGAGCCATTAAATAAAAACTGGAGTAATCAAAAAGAAAATAGTACCCATAAAATTATTTCTGCTACTATCAAAAACCAAAATTATCAATCTGACGACCAATTTTTTATTTACAAATTTATTTATAAATATGATGAAAACGGAGTTTTAAAAAGCATTGATGGAGAAAACAGATACAATAAAAAATTTATAAATAATAAAGGGAAATACATTCAATATTCTATATCAAATGGAGAAAATGAGCGCAGTTTTACTGAACAAATTTTATATAAAAATAAAAAAACATTATTTGATTCAATTATAGGGAGTACAGAACAATTTTCGATTTCTAAAACAACATATTACACAAAATACCAATCTAAATTAAAAACTATTCAAGTAAATAAAAAACCAAAAAACATTGATGAGATAATTAAGATTTTGGGAAATTAAGAAATTAATTCCAGAGATTTCGACTGATTAAAGAGAATGATTTTAGCGGAAAAGCTTATGAAAACAAAGTATTAAAAACACTAAAATGACCCTAAGAAAAATAACAATCCTAACATATTTAATATTCTTTATTTCCTGTATACATCATCAAAAAGAAATAACAAAAATAAGTTTAAATGAATTCAATGTTGGAATGTCAATATCAGATTATGACCAAGATTATTGGGTTTGTGATGATTATATAAATGATAATGATACAAAATACTCAACATACAAATCAATCAAAAAAGTAAAAAAAGAATACTTTTTAAAAAATGGAATTTTAATGAATTCAAAAGGAATCGTTAACAACCTAAAAATATTTTTTAAAAATAAAAATACATATGAATTTATTACAATTAATAAAGGTCTTCCGTTTATAAGACATGAAATTCAGGTAGATGACGCGCCAATTCCTACAACCCTTCAAATACTTTATGACGACAAAGGAAATATTAAAGAGTACTTTATAAATGAATTAAAATTTGAGAAAGGTTCAGGAATGTTGAAAATATTTTATTATCCAACATGGAATGATAATTTACAAAAACTTAATGAAAGCGGAATAAAAGAAGAAGGTGAAATAAAAAACAATTTCAAAATTGGAAATTGGAAATATTATAGCGAAAATGGAGATTTGATAAAATCAATCAATTATAAATTTGAAGATTCAGCCGATGTTCGATTTCCACATTGCCTTTTTAATTGACTTGCTTTTTAAATTATTAAAAAATTAATCGCATCGCAAAAAAGTGAAATAATTTGCTTTTTAAACTCTCCTACATGGTTTTACGTATAAAATTAGATAATATAAGATTTATGCGTAAGTTTAGATGTTGGCAGTAATGTTCAAAAATCGCTACAAAGTAGCGAATATTTACAAGTTAGTGGCAATACTTCGCGAAATCGAAAAAACAGAAAAAATGATAGATAGAATAACTCAAAGTTTATTAAAAGATTTTACCACAAAATTTGACTTTCCTAATGATATTAAAGAAAGTGATTTATTTGAGCATTTTATTAATTATACAATTTTAGAAAAAAGACTTGAAGACAGAATCGATGAAGAGTCATTAAATAAAATAAATATTGGTAAAAATGGGACTTTTGGACTTGATGGTTTTTGTATTTTAATAAACAAACACTTAATAACAACTATAGAAGATTTAAATGAAATAATTGACAAGAACATTAAACCATCTGCTGAAGTTTATTTTATACAAGCTAAAACCTCAAATAGTTTTGAAGTTAAAGAAATTAGTTCATTTGGTGATGCAATTGATGATTTTGTTTCAATCGATCAGAAATTTAGATGGACGGAGAATTCTCAAAAAAACATAGAATTATTTAAATTACTTACAAATAGAGCAAATGAACTTGAAACAAATCCAATTTGCTATATTTATTATGCAACTTTGGGAAGTTATGAATTTGACACAAATACAGAAGCAAAACGTGAAAATATCTTAAAAGACATTGGAAATCAAAGAGTTTTCCATAAAATTGAATTCAATTATTTTGATTATAATATTATTCAAAATGAGTATAAAAAAATTGGGCAAAAAATAACAAAAACATTTACATTTAATTTAAAAACTCTAATGCCTGAAATTGAGAATGTAGATGAAGCTCATATTGGTGTTGTTCCAGTGACAACAATAATTAATTTAATTGAAGATGATTCTGAATTAATAACTTCAATTTTTTATGATAATGTCAGAGATTTTCAAGGCTTTAATAAGATTAATGAAGAAATAAAAAACACCATTAAAGACGAAAAATTGAAATATGCTTTTTCAGTATTAAATAATGGTATTACAATAGTTGCAGAAAAACTATCGACTTCGAGAGATAACTTCACAATTACAAATTATCAAATAATTAATGGTTTGCAAACTTCAAGAGTACTACTTGATTCAAAAGAGATAATTAATGATAATATGTTCGTAACCTTAAAACTAATTATTACTAAAGATGAAAATTTAATATCTAAAATTATTCGTTCAACTAATCGACAAACAGAAGTTAAAGAAGAAGATTTAATAGCTTATTCAGATTTTCAAAAAAAATTGGAGGATTTTTTCAAAACTTTTGCAGAACCAAATAAACTGTATTATGAAAGAAGGTCTAAGCAATATAATGGACTTACGTTAGATACAAAATTAATTGTTGATAAATCAACATTAATTAAAGTAATGGGTAGTTTTTACTTTCTAAAACCGAATCTTGCTACAAGATATTTTGGAGCTTTATTCAATGAATTTGGCAAACAACTTTTTAAAGACAATCATAAATTATATCCATATTATACAGCAGCATTAATTTTTAATAAATTAGATAATCTTTTCAGACAAGGAAAAATCGATAGAAAATATAAAAAAATTAGATACTTTATATTAATGATGATAAAACTTGAATACAATAAAATAGTTCCCAAATTTGAGTCAGGAAAAGTTGACAATTATTGTATAGAATTAATCAGAACAATGCAAAATGAAGAAGATTTTGAAAAAATTGTTAATGAAACAATCAAAAAAATTGATTCTTTAAATATTGATTTAGACAGTACCGAAATTTCAAAATCTGCTAAACTTGTTGAAAATATAAAAGAGTTTTATTTTAATTAGGACTGCCACTAACAGCGGTGACCGTTGCACAACCCCCAGCTCTCCAAAGTGTTCCAAAAGAACGGCTAGCTCTGCGAATGTCTCTGACTTCGCAGAAGTTATATAATAAATTTTGAATATTTAAATTGAAAAAATTATTCCAAACCATCAAAACTAAACCATGTTCAAAACCATAGATGAAATAAATATAACAGGCAAAGAAGATTTTTTTACCTTAAATAATACAAAAAATGATGCTCAGGTTACTATAAGTTTAGAAAAAGGGAGGATCACTTTTAATGATTCCTGTGGAAACACAATGCAAAACTATCCATCGGTAACCCGTATAAATTTTGAAATATTCAACCTTAGAGAAATAGGACAAACCATTAATAGGGAAAATGGCAACATCATTGCCTATTTATCCAGCTCCGATGTTCAGGAACTCGCAGAAAAAACATTCTATGAATATGGGCAAACTCGAGTGTATGATTTTATAAATCTTAAATTTAATATTGCTCTATAAAACCCAACAAGGCTTATGCAAAACTTTAATAAAGTTTGGGCTAAATATTTAAGGTTTAGAACTGCAATGCAATAACACACCTCTGTAACAGTCCATTACAATACTGTGATGGCTTACTTCCAAACTGCGATGGTATATTGCCACACTGTAATGCGATATTTCCACGCTGTAATGCTATTGCGCAGCACTGTAATGGTGTTCTACTCTACTGTAATGGCATTTTACTGCACTGTAATGGCATTGCGTAATGCTTTAATTTTGAAGAAAGTAAGCAACAAAGATTCTCAAACAAACAACCTGTAAAAAGTCTAATCACGATCTTAAAATAGCTATTCAATTCAATTCAATTCCCAAAAATCAAAGCACAAAAAACCTCGAAATTTTCGAGGTTTTAAATTTTATAAACAATTCAATATTATTTCAACTTACGTTTTACAGCAACTTCTGTAAATCCTTCAATAATATCATCAATTTCGATTTCGTTGAATCCTTTTATTTGGATACCACAATCGTAACCTTTTGCTACTTCTTTCACATCATCTTTGAAACGTTTCAATGCAATAATATCACCAGTGTGAATCACTACGTTGTCACGAAGTACACGAACTTTATTGGCTCTAAGTATTTTACCATCGGTAATCATACAACCTGCAATAGTTCCTACTTTAGATATTTTGAACAGTTCTCTAACGCCTGCAAGGCCTGTAATTTCTTCCTTCATTTCTGGAGAAAGCATGCCTTCCATAGCATCACGTAAATCATCAATCGCCGCATATATAATAGAATAATGACGAATATCAATTTCTTCTTTATCTGCCAATTGCTTAGCGTTTCCTGCGGGACGAACATTAAATCCAATAATAATGGCATCTGATGCAGAAGCCAACATTACGTCAGTTTCTGTAATAGCTCCAACTCCTTTGTGAATGATATTGATTTGTATTTCTGGTGTAGATAGTTTTGAGAACGAATCTGATAATGCTTCAACCGAACCATCAACGTCTCCTTTAAGGATAATGTTCAATTCTTTAAATTGTCCAAGAGCAATACGACGACCAATTTCATCCAGCGTAATATGACGTTGCACACGAACGGATTGCTCACGCATCAATTGTGTACGTTTTGCAGCAATGGCTTTTGCTTCTCTTTCGTCTGCAAAAATATTAAACTTATCACCCGCTGTTGGAGCGCCAGCCAAACCTAATATAGATATTGGAGTAGATGGTCCCGCTTCGGTAACATTGTTTCCACGCTCATCTTGCATGGCTTTGATTTTCCCGTGGTTTTTACCTGCAAGAATATAATCTCCTACACGCATGGTTCCTGCTTGAACCAATACTGTTGACACATAACCACGACCTTTGTCAAGAAATGCTTCAACCACTGTTCCAGTTGCTGGTTTATTTGGATTTGCTTTCAAGTCTAAAACTTCTGCTTCAAGCAATACTTTTTCTAATAATTCTTTCATACCAATACCTGTTTTAGCAGATATGTCTTGCGATTGGTATTTTCCGCCCCAATCTTCCACAAGGAAATTCATTGCTGCTAATTTTTCCTTTATTTTTTCAGGATTAGCATTTTGCTTATCTACTTTATTGATAGCGAAAATAATAGGTACATTCGCAGCTTGTGCGTGAGATATTGCTTCTTTTGTTTGAGGCATGATATCGTCATCGGCAGCAACTACGATAATAGCAATGTCGGTAACTTGAGCTCCACGTGCACGCATCGCGGTAAACGCTTCGTGACCTGGTGTATCTAAGAATGCGATTTTTTGACCGTTTTCAAGTTCTACTCCGTAAGCACCAATATGTTGTGTAATTCCACCAGATTCACCCGCAATTACATTTGTTTTACGAACATAATCCAGTAAAGATGTTTTACCGTGATCTACGTGACCCATTACAGTTACAATAGGCGCACGATGAACCAATTCTTCTTCGGTATCTGCTACAACTTCGATATTATCTTCAAGATCGGTGGTAATGAATTCCACTTCATAGCCAAACTCATCACAAACGATCGTTAGAGTTTCAGCATCAAGACGTTGGTTCATGGTAACCATGATTCCCAATGACATACAAGTTCCAATCACTTTTGTAATTGGTACATCCATCATAGTAGCAACTTCTCCAACGGTTACAAATTCTGTAACTTTGATGGTTTTACTTCCAGCGTCTAGTTCTCTTTGTTCATCATCAGATTTCTGACGGTGTGTATCTCTTTTATCACGACGGTATTTTGCCGCTTTTGATTTGCTTCCTTTTCCTTGTAAACGTTCTAAAGTTTCTTTGATTTGGTTTTTTACTTCCTCTTCAGTTGGCTCAACTTTAGCAATAATTGCTGGTCTTGCTCCTTTTACGAAACCTGGTTTGTTTGCTCTAAAAACGCCACCGCCGCTGCCACCAGTTGTATTTCCACCACCTTGATTTGGTCTTATTAAATTTGTGCCAGGCGTTCTTGGTGTTGCATTTGCTTCGCCAGGTTTTGGAGTAATAATTCTTTTTCGTTTATTTTTATTCGCATTGTTATTATTGGCAGCTGCGTTATTCCCAGCAGGTTTAGCCGTACCAGGTTTAATTGCAGCCCCTTTTTCTTCTATTTTCTTTTTAGGTTTGTTAAACTGCGATAAATCGATAGTTTGTCCCGAAAATATCGGACCAGTAAGCTTTTGATATTGTGTTGTAAAAGTTTCATCCACAGGAGTTTCTTCATCTGAAGAATTTGAAGCTACTTCTTTTGGTTTCTCTTCAACTGGCTTACTGATTATTTTTATAGGGGCTTTTGAAATAGGAGCAAACTTTTTATTTTCTTCTTTAGGTTGATTTTCTTTAGGCTGCTCTGTTTTTTCGATAGGTTTTGAAACTGGAATTTGAGTTTTAGGCTCAGTTGCTACAACTGGTTTGATTATAGCTTTAGGCGACAAATCAATTTGCCCAACTTGTTTAGGACCAGTAACTGTAGCAGCTTTTGCTTTGATCACTTCCTGACGTTGGCGCTCTTCATCAACCTTACGTTTTTCTTCGATTTCATGTTCTCTTTCCACACGCAAAGCTTCTTTTTCTTTTCGCTTTTCTTCGCCCACTTCTTTTGAAGCATCTTTATTGCCCTTGTCTCCAGCGAATTGGTTTGACAGAACATTGTACACTTCGTCAGAGATTTTCGTATTTGGATTGGACTCAATAACGTGTCCTTTATCTTTTAGATAATCTACAGCTCTCTCTAGCGAAATATTAAATTCCCTTAAAACTTTGTTTATTCTTATTGTACCTTCAGACATAAAATCTTTTTACTTATTTTCTTTTTATTGGGGTATGCTTATGCTAATCAAGAATTTATTCTTCAAATTCTTCTTTCAATATTCTAACTACTTCAAGAATAGTTTCTTCTTCTAAATCTGTTCTTCGTACTAAGTCGTTTACATCTTGACTTAAAATACTTTTGGCAGTGTCCAAACCTATTTTGGCAAATTCTTCAATAACCCAAGCTTCAATTTCATCTGAGAATTCGGTTAATTCTACATCATCATCAGTTGCAACGCTACCTTCTCTAATTACATCTAATTCATAACCAGTCAATTGGCCAGCCAAACGAATATTGTGTCCACCACGACCAATCGCTTTTGAAACTTCTTCTAATTTCAAGAAAACTTCTGCACGTTTGGTTTCTTCATTAATTTTAATAGAAGAAACTTTTGCTGGACTCAGCGCTCTTGTAATAAACAATTGAATATTGGTAGTATAATTGATAACATCAATATTTTCGTTTCCTAATTCGCGAACAATTCCGTGAATACGTGAACCTTTCATACCAACACAAGCACCAACAGGATCAATTCTATCATCATAAGAATCGACTGCTACTTTTGCTTTTTCGCCAGGAATACGAACCACTTTTTTTACATTTATAAGTCCGTCAAAAACTTCAGGGATTTCTTGTTCAAATAATTTTTCTAAAAACTTATCCGAAGTTCTAGACATAATTATTTGAGGTTTATTTCCTTTTAATTCAACATTTTCAATAATTCCACGAACATTATCGCCTTTGCGGAAAAAATCTGATGGAATTTGATTTTCTTTTGGTAATATAATTTCGTTTCCATCATCATCAACCAAAATAACAACTCTTGGTCGAACATGGTGTACTTCAGCTGTATAAATATCGCCAATTAAATCTTTAAATTGTTTGTAAAGATTGGTATTGTCATGTTCGTGAATTTTAGAAATAAGGTTTTGACGTAGTGCCAAAATGGATCTTCTTCCTAAATCGATCAATTTTACTTCTTCAGAAACTTCTTCACCGATTTCGAAATCAGGCTCGATTTTTCTAGCGTCAGTCAAAGTAATTTCAAGATGATCTAAATCTAAATCATCATCTGCTACAATAACTCTACGTTGCCATATTTCCATATCGCCTTTGTCGGGATTGATAATAATATCAAAATTATCATCTGAACCGTATTTTTTCTTTAATGCATTTCTAAATACATCTTCTAAAATCGCCATAAGCGTTACACGATCAATCAGTTTGTCGTCTTTAAACTCTGAAAATGAATCGATTAATGCTAAATTCTCCATGCCAACTTTTTTAATTTAAAATGTTATTGTTACTATAGCTTCCAAAATACCTGTATAATCAATATTTTCCTTGTGAAGCACTGTTTCTTTGCCTTTACCAATTTTTTTTGGCTCTCTTGAAGTCCACTCTACTGTTATGTTTTCTTCCGAAACATTCAATAATTTTGCTTCAATAGTTTGAGACTTTGTTTTTATTTTTAAGGTTCTTCCAATATTTTTATGATATTGACGAACTAATTTTAGTGGAAGAGAAACGCCTGCGGATGCAACTTCCAATGCAAAATCTACTTCTTCTCGATCTAAGTTATTTTCAATTGCTCTACTTATGTTGATGCAATCCTGCAATTGAACACCAGCATCACCATCCAAAATAACAATAATTTTATTGGCATCGTTGATGTTTAAATCAATTAAAAACAAGCTTGGATATTCTGCCAAACCTTCGTCTACTATGCTTTTTACTTTTTCTTTAAATGTCATGTTTTATAAAAAGAGGGAAGCATTGCTTCCCTCATTATGTAAGTGAATAACTTAATAATTCTGCAAATATACTACTTTTTTTATAATTACGAAATATTGATTTATGTTAAATTATTTCTTATCTTTATTACGATTACATATTTAAAATTTAAGTAGTTATTAATCCTAAACATTTAGATTATGAAACGAATTTTAGTTCCCACAGATTTTTCCGTGCATGCTGATTATGCTTTAAAGGTTGCTGCACAAATAGCTAGAGATACCAATGGCGAAATTTTTTTAGTCCACATGCTAGAATTGCCTACTCAGATGGCAGATGCAGTTAGTGGTGGTGGAAACATTCCTGAAATTATGCTTTTTATGAAAAAAGCACATCAAAAGTTAGAAAGCTTGTTGGAAAAAGATTATTTGGAAGGAATTAAAGTAAGCGAAGCGGTGAAATTAGGTCGCGCTTTTGAAGGAATCTTAAAATCGAGTGTAAAAAATAATATTGACCTTGTAGTCATGGGATCTCACGGTTCGACTGGTTTTCAAGAATTATTTATTGGATCCACTACTGAAAAAATAGTAAGAACTTCTGAATCTCCAGTTTTGGTTATAAAAAGTGAAAATACAAATTTTAAAACCGATAGATTTGTGTTTGCTTCCGATTTTTCTAAAGAAGTATATGGTTGTTTTAATAAAATTGTATCATTTTCAAAAATATTTGGTTCGCACCTTGATTTAGTGATGATTAACACCCCAAATAGCTTCAAATCAACAGGTGATGCTCAAAAAATCATGAAAAATTTTGTGTCTGAATTTGAACTAACCAATTTTTCTATGCATATATATAATGATGCAAATATTGAAAGTGGCATTTTAAATTTTGCGAAAAGTGTAAATGCAGACATTATAGGAATGTGTACGCACGGAAGAACAAGTTTATACCACTTTTTTAATGGTAGTATAAGTGAAGGATTAGTGAATCATGCCAATATTCCTGTAGTAACTTTTAAAATTTAAGTTATTAAACCACACATTTTCTGATTATAATTATTTGAATGTGTGGTTTAATTTTACTTTATTTATTCATGTGTTGCATTTCATAAAGAAACGTATCTAAATCTACATTTAAAACTAGAAGAGATAATGCTTTATCAACAATGTAATTTACATTACCTGGTGTAAAACCCAATGCCAATGCAAATTTTGTTAATATTTCTTTTTGTTTTGGGCCAAGAATATGATCTGCATAAACCATTCTAGACAAGTCGAACAATCTTTCTAATCTTTGTGAGTGCAAAACTGGAGGATTAATTGGATATTTTAATGGGTTTTCAAGAATTTCATCATACTCAGCATCAGATATTTCTAAACGGTTTTTAAGTTTGTCAAGAAAAAGTTTTTCTTCACCTGTTAAATCTCCATCTGCTATGGCTACACGAACAATGGCCGAAAAATGACCTTTGTTTCTGGTTTTGAATTCGCTATCAAATAAATCGGAAAAAGACATGTTATAATAATTTATATTTTCTACAAATATACTCATAATCTCAATTTTAATAAAATATTGTTAAAAAATATTTGATGAAATTTATACAGTATTTAAAAAAATAGCGTTAAAATGAAAATATATTGTAAGTTTGACAATCCCAAAATCTGTAATTATGTCTGAATTCTTGATTTATTTTAACATAGGATTAAAACATGTTTTAAATATTAGTGCCTACGATCATGTGTTGTTTTTAATAGCCTTAACCATACCTTATGCGTTCAAGGATTGGCGCAGATTGCTACTTTTGATTTCTCTTTTCACAGTTGGTCATACATTAGCACTGGTATTATCTGTTTATGAAATAGTATATATAAAATCAAATTTAATTGAATTTATAATTCCAATTACCATTTTAGTTGTTGCTATTTTTAATCTTTTTACAGCTGGTAAAAACAATAAAAACGAAAGCATTAGTTTAATTGCTTTTGTGACACTTTTTTTTGGAATTATTCATGGGCTTGGATTTTCTAATTATTTTAAAACAATATTGCCAGGAAAGTCTGCTGATAAATTATTGCCACTTACGGAATTTGCATTGGGAATTGAAACCGCTCAAATTATAGTAGTTTTTGTAGTTTTGATTATTTCCTATATTGTCCAAACTTTCTTTAGATTTTCGAAACGTGATTGGACATTGGTTATGTCTGCTTTTATTATTGGAGTTATTATTCCACTTGTAATTCAAAGCCCAATTTGGAGAAGATAAAAAATGTTAGACTTTATTGTATTCAATTTTTGATAAATATGTTATGTCAGAATTTGGTGTATTAAAAATATCAGAACGAAATTTTACACAGATTGAATTTGATAATTAAATCAAAGTTTTTTTTTAAATAAATCCGACTTCAAATTATAACTCAATTTATTTAAACTATGAATATATGGTTTAAAGATATGAGGTGGATTGAGTCATGTAAAAATAATCTCATTTTTAACATTCAAAAATTAAGTTTATATTTGCAAAAATTTTTTTATGTCAATTAGCACAAAACCTTATAAAGATTCAGATTTAGGAAAAAAAGACCAAGTAGCGAATATGTTCGATGCTATATCTTCCAAATATGATAATTTAAATAGGGTTATCTCTTTTGGTGTTGATGTCAAATGGCGTAAAAAAATGTTGAAAATGGTTTCTGCAACCCATCCTAAAAATATTCTAGATATTGCCACAGGAACTGGTGATTTGGCTATTTTAATGGCAAATACATCCGCAGAGAAAATTATTGGCCTTGATATATCTGCTGGAATGCTAGAAGTTGGCAAACAAAAAATAAACGCCAAAAATTTGAATCAAAAAATAGAAATGGTTTTGGGTGATTCTGAGAAAATACCGTATAATGATGATTTTTTTGATGCTGTAACCGTAGCATTTGGAATCAGAAACTTTGAAAATCTTGAAATAGGACTCTCCGAAATATTACGTGTTTTGAAACCAAATGGAATATTTGTCATACTTGAAACATCTGTTCCTGAAAAATTTATTTTTAGACAAGGTTATAAATTTTACACGAAATACATATTGCCAATTATTGGAAAATTATTTTCGAAAGACAAAGTTGCCTATCAATATCTATCAGATTCTGCCTCAATTTTTCCTTATGGAGAAAAATTAAACAATATTTTACTAAAAGTTGGGTTTATAAGTGTAAAGCATTTACCTCAAACTTTTGGTGTAGCAACAATTTATTCAGCCTCTAAAAATTAAAAATGAAAAAAATATTTTTATATATACTTATATTTTCTGCCACTTTTTGCAAAGCACAAATATTTACCAAAAGCATGTTTGCCAAAAAACCAATTATTAATTTGGAAAATTTTGATAAACAAAGAGTACATTTTGGGTTTTATTTGGGTTTTAATAATTATGATTTCAAAATTGATAAAAAAATCGATGGTCAAGATATATTTGTGAAAAGATCTATGGGTTTTAACGTAGGTTTGATTACAAATCTTCGATTAACAGATTATATTGATTTGCGTTTTGAACCAGGATTGCAATATGGTCAGCGAGACTTAACATTTTCTGGATTTGCAGAAAAGAAAGATTATTTTAGAGAAGTAAAATCGACTTATATTCATTTTCCATTGTTATTAAAATTTTCATCGAAACGAATTGGAAATGTTAGACCCTACGTTCTTGGCGGTGTTTCGGCAGACTTAAACTTATCCAGTAATTCAGATTCACCAGATGATAATTCTGCTGGAAGATTCAGATTGCTAAAAAACACATCAAATTACGAATTGGGTTTGGGTATTGATTTGTATATGGAATATTTCAAATTTTCACCATCCATACGTGGTGTTTTTGGAACCAAAAATGAGTTAATTCCTGATGCTGATCCAAATAGTCCTTGGACTGGAAATATAGCAAATATTGCTACACGAGGAATTTTTGTGAATTTTGCTTTTCATTAATTCATCCGCTTAAATTCAGACAAAATTATTGCTGTTGCTGTTGCGACATTTAAACTTTCGGTGCGTTGTAAATTTCCAAAACGGGGAATTGCAACTTTTTGATTGACTAATAATTCGATATTTTTTGATATTCCATTGGCTTCATTTCCAAAAATTATAATGCCATCATTTGGTAATTTTTTTTTGTAAATATTCTCACCATCCATAAAAGTCCCAAAAATTTGTAATTCAGATTTTGATAAATATTTTTCTAAATCAATATAATTTACAGAAACCCTTGCAATTGAACCCATGGTTGCCTGAATTACTTTTGGATTATATAAATCTACTGTTTGTTCAGAACATATTATTTGTGAAATCCCGAACCAGTCACACAACCTTATAATGGTTCCAAAATTTCCAGGATCTCGAATATCATCTAGACCAACTATAAGTCCGTGGTTTTGAATTGGTTTTTGTTCAGGAATTTTAAAAACTGCCAAACAATCATTGGCATTTGACAGAGCACTTATTTTATTTAAATCAGAATCGGAAATTAATATTTTTTTTGAGTCCAAAACGCCTTCAAACATTGGTTTTGTAATGTATAAACTATCCAATTCGAAATTGGCTTTCAAAAGTTCATCGATTACTTTTTCGCCTTCCGCAAAAAATAATTGATGCTGTTTTCTATATTTTTTTTGAACTAAACTCGTTATAAGTTTTATTTGATTTTTACTAACCATAAAAAATTGTATTTTTGAACTAAATTTTTAATATCGTTTGAAGCATTCTACCACAAAAATATCATTATTTATTCTAATAGCGACACTTATTTCTGCATGTAATGTTATGAAAAAAGTTCCCGATGGAAAGTACTTGCTAACAGACAATAAAATTTTGGTTAACAACAAGACAAATAAAGAAGAAGTTGTATTAAACCAGTTAATCCAGCAACGTAATACATCTATTTTAGGCTACAAATTAAGACTTCAGATGTATAATTTAGCCAAAAAAAATACAGATTCTATTTTTAGAGCAAAATATAGTGCAAATCCAGAAAAATACAAACGAAAAGCCAAGTGGCTTTCAAAAAAACAAGTGGATCGATTGGGGAAATCTTTTTGGTATTCTGGCATTCATAGTTTTTTGACTCGGACTGGTGAGCCACCCGTAATAATAAATGAAACGAAAGCTCAAAAATCTGCCCAACGATTGAAAGCTTATTATTTTAATCAAGGTTATTTTGACGCACAAACTAAATTCTCTGTTAATTATAATGAGAACAAAAAAGGCACTGTAAAATATACCTTATTAACAGGAAATCCAACATTTTTAGATACCATTTCTCGTCAAATAGAAACTCCTGTCTTAGATTCTTTATATTTGGTTTCAAAATCAAAATCTTTCTTAAAACAAGGCAATCAGTACAAAGAAAGTGATTTTAATTCCGAAAGAGCTAGAATAACTTCCTATTTCAGAAATCGTGGCGTGTATAATTTTCAACAACAAAATATTTTTTTTGACGTAGATACCATTCAGCCAAACAAAAGAGCAAACATTACTATAAATATTACCAACCAAACTTTTAAAAATGGCGATTCTACCAAAACCAAACCATTTAAAATATATCGAATTGGAAAAGTAAACGTATTTACAACCGACTTATCATCAAAAACAAAAACTCAAAATGCCGATAGTGTCAAGTATAAAAATTTTAATTTATACAGTACCAACAAATTACGCTACAGACCCAGAGCAATTACAAATGCAATTTTTATCCAGAAGGATAGCGTTTATAGTGATGAAAATAGAGCATTGACCCTTCGCTCGTTAAGCAATTTAAGAACTTTTAACTATCCAAAAATTACCTACGTAATAGATACAGTAACTCAAAATTTAAATGCCAATATTTATTTAATTTCAAAAAGTAAGTTTAACTTTAATAGTAATTTTGATGTTACACAATCCAATATTCAACAGTTTGGAATTGCAGGAAATGTATCGGTTTCAATTAGAAATATTTTTAGAGGTGCCGAAATATTAGAATTGGGAGTTAGAGGAAACATAGGTTCATCCAAAGATTTGGCAAATCCTGACAATCGTTTTTTTAATATTTCCGAAATAGGAGCTGACATCAGATTGAATTTTCCAAGCCTTTTCTTGCCATTTAATACAGATAGAATTGTTCCAAAATATATGTTTCCAGCAAGTGTGATTAGTTCTGGATTTGCAAAGCAGAAAAATATTGGATTAGATAAAGAAAATTTTACGGCTACCATAAATTATAATTGGACACCTAGAAAAGGTGTTTTTACAAAATTTGATTTGATAAATCTTCAATATGTAAAAAATGTCAATACAAACAATTATTTTAATGTTTATGGATCATCTTACAATAGATTAAATAGTTTAGCAAAAATTTATAATTCAGATACTTCAATTCTAAATCAGAATGGAGACGGGAATCTTTCAATTGAAAATGGAGGGACAGATGCATTTATAAACAATGCACTTAACGGTGGATACCTAACTTTAAACACTTCAAGTTTAGACTATCAATCCATTAAAAGCATAAACGAAAGAAAAACAAGACTTACCGAAAATAACTTGATATTTGCATCCAATTTTAGTTATTCTCAAGACACAAAATTTGATCTTTTTGACAAAGAATTTTACAGTTTTAGAACAAAAGTAGAATTGGCTGGAAATGTGCTGTCCTTAATTGGCGAAATTGCAAACCAACCAAAAAATGCAGAAGGCGTAAAAAATATTTTTGGATTACAATATTCTCAATATGTAAAAACTGAATTTGACTATATTAAACACTGGGATTTGAATAATGGAAATACTTTTGCTGTAAGAAGCTTTTTTGGAATAGCAATTCCGTATGGAAATTCAAAATCGATTCCATTTTCTCGCAGTTATTTTGCTGGAGGAACAAATGACAATAGAGCTTGGCAATCCTATAGCTTAGGCCCAGGAAGTTCAGGCGGATTGAA
>NZ_JANLVD010000154.1:0-20338 GCF_031363805.1 Flavobacterium sp.
TGAAATATTAAAACAAAAAGACATCAAGCGAACTCAATGTCTTTAAAACTATATAATTAAGCATTACTTCTTAATCAATCCCAAATCAACCAATCTTTCATACAAGAATTCTCCTGCTGAAATATCATCGTATTTTTTAGGATTTTCTGCATCAATACAATTTTCTAAAACATCGAGACGCATATCGCTTACAGGATGCATAAAAAACGGAATCGAATATCGCGAAGTGCCCCATAATTCTCTCGGCGGATTAACAACCTGATGAATCGTAGATTTTAATCTATTATTGGTGTGACGCGACAACATATCGCCCACATTAATCACTAATTCGTCAGGTTCTGCCACAGCATCAATCCACTGACCATCATGATTTTGCACTTGTAAACCTTTTCCTTGCGCACCCATCAATAAAGTAATCAAGTTAATATCGCCGTGAGCCGCAGCACGAATGGCATTTTCAGGTTCAGAAGTAATTGGCGGATAATGAATAGGTCTCAAAATCGAATTCCCTTCATAACCATATTGGTCAAAATAATGCTCGTCAAGACCCAAATGCAAAGCCAAAGCCTGCAAAACAGTAATCCCCGTTTTTTCAAGCATTTGATACGCTTCTTTTCCTACCACATTAAATCTCGGTAATTCTTTAACTTCAACATTATCAGGATATTCGGCAGCATATTTTGAATCTTTTGATACATACTGACCAAAATGCCAAAACTCTTTCAAATCGCCTTCTTTTTTGCCTTTAGCGTGCTCTTTCCCAAAAGAAACATAACCACGCTGACCACCAATTCCGGGAATTTCATACCCATATTTGGTATCTAACGGCAGGGAGAAAAAATTTCTAATTTCGCCATACAATTCACCAACCAATTTGTCATCCAAAAAATGACCTTTTAACGCTACGAAGCCAATCTCTTCAAAAGCTTTTCCGATTTCATTTACAAATTTTTGTTTACGTTCCGGGTTACCCGAAAGGAAATCACGCAAGTCAACACTAGGAATGTTTTGCATCTCTTAAATAATATGTTAATAACTCACAAACGGACAATACCGTTATAAAACAAATGTATAAATATTTTTTTTATTAGGAGCTATTTCCTGCTATCCGTTGCAATCTTTTTTAAAATGTCACACTTCGACAAGCTCAGTATGACATTTTAAAAAAGGATTTCCACTACTATCAGGGCTAGGCTTACCAGTAATCATTGTTCGTTGTTTCAAAATTCGTAATAATTTGTGTAATTCGTGGTCAAAAAAACCATCTCTTTTTTATACTTTTACGCTTTAAAAATTAAAAAATGAATTTCGACAGAAAAAATATTTCCAATAAAAAATTACTCGAACTATATTCAAGCATTTTAAAACCGCGACTCATCGAAGAAAAAATGCTTATTCTCATTCGCCAAGGAAAAGTATCCAAATGGTTTTCAGGCATTGGTCAAGAAGCTATTTCAGTTGGAATAACGTCAGCCTTAGACAAAGACGAATACATTTTACCAATGCACCGTAATTTAGGGGTTTTTACTACAAGAGAAATTCCATTACATAGATTATTCTCGCAATGGCAAGGCAAGGCCAACGGATTTACTAAAGGGCGTGACAGAAGTTTTCATTTCGGAACTCAAGAATACAATATAATAGGTATGATTTCGCATTTGGGTCCACAATTGGGCGTAGCTGACGGAATTGCACTCGCCAATAAACTCAAAAAGAACGGAAAAGTAACCGCAGTTTTCACTGGCGAAGGCGCAACATCAGAAGGAGATTTTCACGAAGCCTTAAACATAGCAGCCGTTTGGGATTTGCCTGTTTTATTTGTTATTGAAAATAATGGTTACGGATTATCAACGCCAACCAACGAGCAATATCGTTGTGAAAACCTTGCTGATAAAGGCAAAGGCTACGGAATGGAATCGCATATTGTAGATGGTAATAATTTATTAGAGGTATATAATTTGATTTCAGAATTAAAAGCATCAATGATAGATAATCCTCGTCCAGTTTTGTTAGAATTCAAGACATTCAGAATGCGTGGGCACGAAGAAGCGAGTGGTACCAAATATGTTCCGCAAGAATTAATGGATATCTGGGCAGAAAAAGATCCAGTGGAAAATTTTAGAAGTTACTTAAAAGCTACCGCTGTTTTATCTGATGAAAATGATGAAGCTATTAGAGCGGAACTAAAAAAAGAAATTGATACCGATTGGGCATTAGTTCAAAAAGAACCTGAAATTGTAGCAAGTTTAAGTGAAGAATTAAATGATGTTTACAAACCGTATGTATTTGAAGAAGTTAACGCTTCAAACGAAGTAGAAAATATCAGATTAATTGATGCTTTATCTATCAGTTTGAAGCAATCAATGGAACGTCACCCTAATTTAGTTATAATGGGTCAAGACATTGCCGAATATGGTGGTGCTTTCAAAATAACTGATGGTTTTGTAGAAGCTTTTGGTAAAGAAAGAGTAAGAAACACGCCCATTTGCGAAAGTGCTATTGTAGCAGCAGCCATGGGATTATCCATAAACGGACACAAAGCCATTGTCGAAATGCAGTTTGCCGATTTTGTTTCTACAGGTTTTAATCCTATTGTCAATTTATTAGCAAAATCGCACTATCGTTGGCTAGAAAATGCCGATGTTGTTGTTCGTATGCCTTGTGGAGGCGGAACACAAGCAGGACCATTTCATTCGCAAACCAATGAATCTTGGTTTACCAAAACACCAGGTTTAAAAGTGGTTTATCCAGCATTTCCAGCTGATGCCAAAGGTTTATTAAACACAGCAATAAATGACCCGAATCCTGTCATGTTCTTCGAACACAAACAATTGTATCGTTCAGTTTACCAAGACGTACCAAAAGATTATTACACGATTCCGTTCGGGAAAGCATCAATAATAAAAGAAGGAAATCAAGTGACTATTATTTCGTTTGGAGCTGGAGTTCATTGGGCATTAGATACATTGTCTAAAAACCCAGAAATTTCAGCTGATTTGATTGATTTACGTACATTACAACCATTAGATACAGAAACTATTTTTGCATCTGTTAAGAAAACGGGAAAATGCATCATTTTACAAGAAGATTCTTTATTTGGCGGAATGTCTAGCGATATTTCAGCATTAATTATGGAAAATTGCTTCGAATTTTTAGATGCACCTGTAAAACGTGTAGGAAGTTTAGAAAGTGCGATTCCTTTTGTAAAAGCGCTGGAAGATCAATATTTACCTAAAGTTCGTTTTGAAGAAACTTTATTAGAATTATTGAAATATTAAGAAATTTTGGTTTTTATGACACCTTTAAACGAAAAATTATTAATAAAAGAAGCCAATATCAATAAATATAAATTTGATAAAGAATGGTTTTTTCATCTAAAGGATATGGCTTATTTTCTAAAAGAAGATTTATCAGAAGTAGAATATGTTTATCTTCCCATGATAATTGATGGTGAAGAAGAGTTTGTAAAATGCGCTACTTTTGAAGATATTATTAGAGGAAGAAAAGAATTATAAAAAATTACGAATTACAAATTAAAAATCTGAAGTAAAAATAAAAAACAAAATGAAAACAATTATTAAATCAGCATTCATTGTATTTGTTTCGGTGCAAATACAAACTATTTGTGCACAAGATAAATCAATCAAAATGACAAATCCATTATTACAAAAAAGTACTTTGCAGTATCAGTCGCCAATATTTGATAAAATAAAAGACTCAGATTTTAAGCCAGCGTTCGAATATGGATTGAAAGTTCATGATAGTGAAATTGATAAAATTGCCAATAATAAAGCCAAAGCTACTTTTCAAAATACAGTTTTAGCCATTGAAACTAGTGGTGTCGATTTGGGTAGGGCTACAGGCATTTTTTACAATTTGACAGGTGCTAATACCAATCCAACTTTACAAAAAATAGAAGAAGAATATGCTTCTATATTTTCGGCACACAACGATAAAATATATTTGAATAGTAAAATATACAATCGCATCAAAGCACTGGATTTAAAATCTTTAAAAGGCGAAGATAAAAAGCTGACTGAATATTATTTACAGCAATTTGAATTGGCTGGAGCCAATTTATCTGATTCCGATAAAGAAATAATGAAAAAAATTAATGAAGAGCTAGCTACATTGAGTACTACTTTTTCAAACAAATTATTAGTAGCCCGGAAAAATGGCGCTGTTTTGTTTGCTGACGAAAAAGAATTGGCTGGATTAAGTGCTGGCGAAATAGCTGCAGCCAAAGACAAAGCAAAAGAAGCTGGAAAATCAGGTTATATGTTAGGTTTACTCAACACAACACAACAACCACCTTTGCAAAATATGACAAACAGAGCTTCGAGAGAAAAATTATTCAAATCGGCTTTTACTCGTTCTGAAAAAAATGACGAAGGTGACACTAGAGCAACTTTAGAAAAAATGGCCAAATTACGTTTGCAAAAAGCGCAATTGATGGGCAAAAAAAGTTTTGCTGAATGGCGTTTGCAAGACCAAATGGCTCAAAAACCTGCCGCTGCTATGGATTTATTGGCAAAAATTGCTAAACCAGCAGTGGAAAGAGCCAAAATAGAAGCCAAAGACATTCAAGATTTGATTGATGCTCAAAAAGGCGGATTCAAACTAGAACCTTGGGATTGGAATTTCTATTCAGAGCAAGTGCGAAAAGCAAAATACGATTTGGATGAAAGTCAAATAAAGCCTTATTTTGAAGTGAATACAGTGCTTGAAAAAGGTGTTTTCTTTGCAGCCAAAAAAATGTATGGTATTACTTTCAAAGTTAGAAAAGATTTGCCTGTATACAATCCAGATGTGGTGGTTTACGAAGTTTTTGATGAAGCTGGCAAGTCGATTGCAATTTATTACCTTGATTTTTATACTCGTGATAATAAAAATGGTGGCGCTTGGATGAGCAACTTCGTTAATCAGTCACATTATTTAAAACAAAAACCAGTCATTGTCAATGTATATAATTTTGCAAAACCAGTAGCAGGTAATCCTTCATTAATTAGTTTTGATGATGTAACAACTATGTTTCATGAGTTTGGACATACACTGCACGGATTATTTGCCAACCAACAATATGTAACATTATCTGGGACTTCCGTTCCAAGAGATTATGTAGAATTCCCTTCGCAAATTAACGAACACGCTGCTTTGGATCCAGAAGTATTGAAAAATTATGCCATTCATTATCAAACAAAAGAAGTGATTCCGCAATCCTTGATTGATAAAATCAAAAAAGCAGAAACTTTCAATAAAGGATATGATGTAACCGAGCTTCTTGCAGCAGCAACGCTAGATATGGCTTGGCATAGTGTAGAAAATGAAGCCGATTTTAAACCAACTTTGGAGTTCGAGAAAAGTGCTTTACAAAAATATGGTTTATTAGTAAATGAAGTACCAACACGTTATCATTCACCTTATTTTGCACACATTTGGAGTGGTGGTTATTCTTCAGGATATTACGCTTATACTTGGTCAAAAACATTAGATTATAATGTATATGACTGGATGAATGCCAATGGTGGTATGACAAGAGAAAATTGTGATCGTTTTAGAAAATACATACTTTCTGTTGGGAATAGTGTCGATTTAAACAAAGCTTTTAAAGATTTAATTGGGCATGATATGCAAATTGAGCCGTATTTAAAAAATGCAGGGTTGAAGTAATATTTAATTTTGGTATTTCTACAAATTAAAAATCTAAACGTTACTTTTTAAGTAATGTTTAGATTTTTTAATTAGTATATTTCCCCAAAGCCTTTTCCAATTTTTCCTTAATCCTATTTCTCAAACCTTCAGGGCGAATCACTTCCAATCCTTCGCCAAAACCCAATAACAATCGCTCAATTTCATAATTTATTTTGAGTTTCAAAGTAATAATAATGCTGCCATCTTCATTTTCTTTTTCTAGCTTTTGCGAATGATGGAAAGGTTTTGTAATTACGTAAGGAGCATTTCCAGCATCAATCCAAAGTTCAATAATTTTGGCATTCAAACCTTGATTAACCGTAACACCAACCACATCCTTATAGAAATTTTCTGAATCAAAATCTTCCTCTAAATAAGGCAAATTAAAATCAAAGTCAATTTTAATAATTCGATCCAACGCCAAATTGGTAATGGGTTGGAAACCTTTCTTTTTACCAACCAAAAACCAACGATTATTGTACTCCTTCAAGATAAACGGATGAAAATTAAAAACTTGTTCGTCTCTCGATTTGAATGATTTATAAGTAATTACCAAAACAATTTTTTTAATAATAGCTTGGTAAATTTCATCTAGAAAATGCAAGCCTTTCAAGTTCTCGTTTTTGTCCAAATAAATTACGGGTCGGGTATGCGATTTCTCAGCATAAATCTTGTCTTCCAACCGCTGCAAAATATCCGAAACATCACTAAACAAGGAGAAATCTTTAAACTGTTTGAGCATCGACACTGTTTCGGTCAATACATTAATATCGGTTTCTGTCAGCGGAATATCGGTTATTGAGAAATCCTCATCATCATATTTATAATATTTTTTATCATGCACGACAATGGGCGCATTATACCCGAGTTTTTCGCTACGCATGGTTTGAATATCCATTTGAACTGTGCGTTTACTCACTGCGTTTTCTTTGCCTTCATATTCAAACAAAGCGTCAGAGCAAGCTTCAATTAAATCCTCCAAAGTCCAAGTTCTGTATTGGTTTTGTAGACATTTATCGATGGTTTTATAGCGGATTAGCGCATTTTTGTTTTGTGACATGATTTTAGTTGGAAGATGGAAGTCTGTTTAGCTTAAAAAGTCAATTTCATGTTTTATATTTTCTCTAGCTTTCAATTCATATTTACCTCTAAACTCTTGGGTTTGAAAAATAAATTCATTTTCAAGAAAATGTTTCAATGCTTTCTTGCGACCTGAATTGTATAAAAAGTTAGGATAAATTTTATATTCCTTTCTAATTTGTTCAAAATAGATTTTATAATCGTCCCAATCTTTAGAAAGAATTTTTAAATCGAAATCAATGAGCCAATTGGTATCTTCATTTTCATTGTGTTGATGCAGTTGCGTAGCACAAATCATGTTATAAACCAAATCTTTGTTCAATCTCGCATTATCAGGAAGTATAGCCACAGCATAGTTGGCGCTTTTCACTTCATTGTCTTTCCTTGTCACTTTATAAATAATATCATGGTAGAAAATGGCATACAAAACTTCGTTAGGATATTTTAAATTGGGTTCATACAAATCATAACAAGCCATCATCTCATTCAAATGATTCAAATTGTGATAATGTCTTGATTTACTGGAATAGGCTTTTTCCAAATCCAACCAATGCTTCATAATGGTATTTTCTTCAAAGCCAATGCTTAATAGTAATTCGGTATATTTATATTGAAGATGCATTCATTAATTTTTATCAAAACTACAATTCTTTTTTTACTGCGCAAAATAATTGCGTAGTACTTATCAGATATTTGTAAAGAAATAAAAATGAAAAACTATGAAAGCTAATAAAATTGTCGAAAAAATGAGAACAATACAATTGTATTGTAAAAAGTGTGGAGTAGTATTAACTAAAGAACTTTTAGAAATTTCAGCATCAAAAATTCAATGGCAAGACAATGTAAATATTATAAAAGAAAATCACTTTGCTATTCATAAAAACATAAACAATAATAAAGAAAGTATTTTAGTCGCTATTGAAGATTATTATTTAAAACCTAATACTATCAATAATGACGGAGGATGTTGTGGAAACTCAAACGAAACTAGTTTTAATAGAGTTTGTGAAAACGGACATGAAGTGGCAACAAAAATTGATGATTGTTTTACAGGTTTTTACATAGAATTTAATTTAAATAAAGTAATAATAAAAGAAAAATAACTGCTACGCAAAATAATTGCGTACTAAATTTCAAATATTTGTAAAGAAATAAAAACATAATAAAATGGAACAGAAATTAAAATTTACCGGAGCAAATATTATTGAATTAGGATTCAGACAAGGTGCTTGGTTCAAAGAAGCGATAGAATATATTAACGATAATCAATTAGAAAACAATGAAATAGATGCTTATTTAGAGCAATTCAAATTGCCAGATCCTATTGGATTGCACATTGATACAATAGCTTTTCACCAAAACATCAAGGCAGAAAACGAACTGGAAGAAAAAAATGTAACCGATGTGGTGCAATCTATGAAAACTTTGATGCGAACGCCAACTTTAGTAAATGGTGCGATTATGCCAGATGCTTGTCCAACAGGTCATGATGGAACGATTCCAGTTGGTGGTGTTGTGGTAGCAAAAAACGCCATTCATCCGGGAATGCATAGTGCCGATATTTGTTGCTCAGTGATGTTGACCGATTTTGGAAAAACAAATCCAAAGGATGTTTTAGATGCCGCACATGCTATTACACATTTTGGAGGAGGAGGAAGAAGCCGTGAGACACAATTTCGTCTTCCTTCAGAAATGTTAGAAGCATTTCAAAGCAATTATTTTTTGAATGATGAAAAAATGATTGGCGCTGCCCGTTCTCATTTAGGAACTCAAGGCGATGGAAATCATTTTTTGTTTGTGGGAATTTCTAAAAACACTGGAAACACCATGATGGTTACGCACCACGGAAGTCGCGGAGTAGGTGCAAATTTGTATAAAAAAGGAATGCATATTGCCGAAAATTTTAGAAAAATAATATCGCCTGAAACATTACGACAAAATGCTTGGATTCCTTTTGAAACAAAAGAAGGACAATTGTATTGGGAAGCCTTGCAAATTATCCGTTCTTGGACAAAATTAAACCACGAATGTCTTCACGATGCCACTTTAGAAAAATTGGGAATTGAAAAAGAAAATCGTTTTTGGAACGAACATAATTTTGTTTTCAAAGAAGGCGATCTTTTTTATCATGCCAAAGGCGCAACACCATTGGATGCGAAGTTTATGCCCGATATTACAGGACCTCGTTTAATTCCGTTGAATATGTCAGAATCGGTTTTAATTGTAGAAGGTGCAACTACAGAAACCAATTTAGGATTTGCGCCTCATGGTGCAGGAAGAAACATCAGCCGAACCCAACATCGAAAAAGTAAGGGAGATAAAACAATATTGGAAGTTTTTGAAGAAGAAACACAAGGATTGGATATTCGATTTTTTTCTGAAGAGATAGATATTACCGAATTGCCATCGGCTTATAAAAATGCGGCATCAGTAAGAAATCAAATGGACGAATTTGGATTAGGAAAAGTAATTGACGAAGTGCTTCCTTATGGTTGTATCATGGCAGGAAATTGGGAAATAAATGCACCATGGAAGAAAAAAAGAAGAAAATAGGTAATCCAAAAGATAAAGGTTCAAATCCTTTTTAAGCGACAGTAAGTCTTAGTAGTTTAAGCTGGGAAAACAATTGGATTATATATTTTTAAAAATTGTGCGGTGAATAGTATTTACAAACTATTTTTAATTAGATTTGGGAACATGGAAACAAAAATACGCGAAAAATTACAGGAAATAGAACGTGAAAAAATGGTCAAAATCCTTTATGCGATGGAGTCGGGAAGTCGTGCCTGGGGCTTTGCCTCGCCTGATAGCGATTATGATATTCGGTTTATTTATAAACACGAGCCCGATTATTATTTATCACTTTGGGAAAAACCCGATGTGATTGAATTTATGACCGAAGATGATTTGGATGGATCGGGTTGGGACATTGCCAAAGCTTTAAAACTTCTTGCCAAATCGAATGCGCCACTTATAGAATGGTTGTTTTCGCCTGTGGTGTATTATCAGGATGATGCTTTTATACAGCAACTACAAGCTTTAGCACTGGATTGTTTTTCGCCCATTGCGACTTTGCACCATTATCTAGGCACTACCAAAAACTTTATGGAAGTTTGCGAGCAAGACCAAGTAAAACTAAAAAGTTATTTCTACGCTTTACGTACAGCATTGGCGGGACGCTGGATTATTGAAAAAAACTCCTTTCCACCTGTTGATTTTTTAGAATTATTACCCATTGCACCCCAAGCCATTAAAGATAAAGTTTTAGAATTAATGGCTATAAAAGCCAACCAAGATGAAAAGTATTTGCACCCAAAAGAAATATTAATTACTGATTATTTACGGGAAACCGTACTTTTTAATCAAGAAAATGCAGGAAGTTTGCAAAGTGGGAGGAAAATGAGTGAGGAGTTGGATAATTTTTTTAAAAGAATCATAAATAAATAAATAAAATAAATATTATGGAACCAATTACAATGGCAGTTATTACACCTTTTTTATTAGAATTAGCAAAAAAAGGTTATGAAGAATTAACAGACAAAGGAATAGAAAGTATTTCAGATGGAGCAATTAATTGGATTAAGTCTTTATTTATAAAAGATGACAAACCAAAGAAAGTCTTGTTGGAACTTCAAGAAGATCCTGAAAATAAAGAAAAACAAAATATTGCAAAAGCGCTAATTGAAAATTCTATCGAAGACAATCCAGAATATGAAGTATTTTTAAAAGAAATAATTGAAAAATCGCCTATAATTCAAAATACAATTTCAAATAGTAAAAATGTAAACACTGGAAATGTTAATACTGGCGGTGGAAGTTTTAGAATTGGGGATAATAATGGGAAATAAAAATATTAATTCTGGAACTGTAAATACAAATGGAGGCGATATTAACATTGGTGATAATAAATATATTACCAATGTATTTGAAGGATTAACACAATTACTTATTGAATATAGAGAGCAATTAAAAAAAATAGAAGAATTAATAAATGCGTTTAAACCAAAAACAGCTTTAGATTTATTAAATGATTTAGAAAATAGAGTTACTGAAAAAGAAATTCAAGAAAAAGACAGAATTTTAAGTAAGATATTATTTTTAAAGGCAATGTGCAAAAGGGAATTAAGTGGAATTCCTAAAGAAGAATCTGCAAAAGATTATATAAGTGCATACAAGTTAAATTTAGATGAAAAAAAATTCAAGGAAAGAGCGTGTGTAGAATATTTAAATTTAGAGGATTATGCTAAGTCGATGATTTTAGCAGATGAACTTCTGAATATAGATGAATATAATTATTCTGCTTGGTTTGCCAAATCAATAATTTCTGATGATATTAAACTATTTTTAAAAAGCATTCCAAAAAATGTTTTTGAAGATTATAATTTTCAATTAAGTATTATACAGCATATAATTTCAACCGAAAATTTAAGTTTATTAGAAGATTTGCAAACATTTAATTTGAAGTTAAATATTGATTTTGAAAAATACAAAGAAGTTACTTTTCTAAATCTTGAAGGCTGGCGATTAGCAATTGATTTATCAATAAATAAAGTTTTCAATCATTATCCAACAAGGTACATTAGTGGAGATCATTTTATTTTAGATGATAATCCTCTAGTTAAAACTGTATTTAATTTAATTGAATTATACATTACCAAATTAGACAATACTGAAATAAAAGATTCTACTAATCATCAGAAATTCTTTTATAACTATTTTGGATATTTATTAACCAACAATACTAACTTCTTTTTAAATTTAAAAGTAGAACATAATCTAACAATTAAGCCACAATGGTTTTATACTTTTTATTTTTGTCAAATTTTAAATCATAAAAAACAGTATAAAAATTCATTGAATTTAATTATTGAATATGAAAATTTAGATGGTATTTTACATAGTGAATTTTACCTGTTTAAATCAGCATTATATCATCTCAATAATAAATCAAATAAAATTGAAAATATTTTTGATGATTATTTGAAATCAATTAATGTTATTGAGGAAAGAAATGGTTTTAATATTATAAATGCATTTTTAAATATTCTTTACAAGAAAGTTGATGAGCAGATTTTAATAAATCAATTAGAAAAAATTCGTAAAAAAGAATTTAAGAATCAAGAAATTCGAGAATTATTGGAGATAACTATTAAAGTTAGATATTTAAAGAGCTTTGATGAAATCGAAATTTATTCTTCATTGTGCAGATTGAAAAAGTTTAACAAATTTGATATTAATTGGAAAAATCTGATTGCTGAAAATTTAAATTCAATTGGAAAAAGAAATGATGCAATTGATTTTTTAGAAACTTATATAGATAAATCGTTTATTTCTGAATCATTAAGATTATTTATTTTACTTATACACGATCAATTATGTGATAAAAATGACACTGAAAAAGGCAGATATCAGGAAATTTTAGAATTGCTTAAATTCTGGAGATTAAATAATAAATATAACGATGAGATATTATTGCAATATGAACATAATCTATATACAGAAATAAATGATTTAGAGAAACTAGAAGAAATAGATGCTCACTTATTTAATTTATTTCCTGAAAATAAACAATATATTTTAACTTATTTAAATATTCTTGAGCGAAAAAAAAATAATTCTAGAATTATAAAAGTTATAAATACAATTCCAATTGATATTGATGATGAAAGATTTGGGGTAAATATTAGTTCTATTTTGTTGCGAAATAAAATAGAAGTACAAAAGGGTTTTGAAATTTTATATAGCCTTGCTCTAAATCCTAATAATACTTTGGCTAGAAAAAATTATTTTACAAACTATTTTATGTTTAAAGAATTTTTTAAAAAATATGATGAAGTAATTTTAGATTCGTGGGTTTCATATAGTGTTGCAGATAAAGTTCAAAAAGTAAGAATTGAAAAAAATGTAGTATTAACTAAAGAATTTTTAGGAAAAAAAGTTGGAGACAATTTTACAACAATTTCCAAAATGATGGGTAAAATTTTGACAATAGAAATATTAGACATATACAACGATGCTATAAATTTATACCGGAACATTATAGAAGAAGCAAACAATCCATTAAATGAATTAGGATTTGAATCATTTCAAGCACCCTCAAATAGTGAAGATTTTGGAAAATTTTTCAAAGAACTATTAGGAAACAAAGGTACACAAGAGAAAGACAGAAGAAATAAACTATTAGACGATTATACTAATTATAGAATTGGATTTTCTGAAATTTCAAGGAGTATTTATAAAAATTATATCGATGCATACTTGAATTTATCAGGTTTTATTGGTAATAGAATAACAACTTTGCCATCATCACTAACTCAAAAAATTGAAAAAATAAAAGATGATAGTACTAATTTTGGTTTAGACTTCAGTTCATTAATGTTGTTTTATTTTTTAGATAAAGAACAGAATTTTAAATTTATACATAAATTTACCATTTCATATTTATTAAAAGTAGAAATTGAAAAAGAAATTATTGAGTTGAATAATTCTCCTTTTTCTTCAATGAGTATTCAAATTACAAATGAATCAATTACTAAATATTTAACTCCAGAAAATTATAGAGAAAAAAGACAATCTTTTTTAGAATCTATTTTAGAATGGATTAATATTAATTGTGAAATTGATTTAGTCAAAGAAAAACTTGATATTTTGCCCAAGTTTGATGATAAAGAGAAATTAGATGAATTTATGAAATTAATGATTGATTATATGTATCTATCTGGTAGAAATAAATTTCATTTGATTAGTAGTGATTCTTCACTTTTTTTATTCAAAAATAGAAGTATTGCAAATAATATAGTAAATCCTGAAAAGTATTTAGTTACATTTTATCCTGAAAAGTGTGATACAAGTTTTTATAGATTTTTATTAAAATCAAATTATCTAGGAATTAATATTAATTTTGAAACACTTAAGAATGAGTTTTTTGATTTATTAGTTGGTAAAGAAAATTGTTATAATTTATGTTTAGAAAATTTACAATTTTCAATTAACAACAATCCAAATATAATACCTATTGTTAGTAGATTTCTTAAAGAAATATATTTAATTTTATCATTAACTATTGAGCAAAAAAATAGATATTCATTTTATCTTATCATAAATGTTATAAATGGAATGCCTAAAGAATTATTGTTAAAGTTTAGTAATAAAATTATTGAAGACTTTAAGTTAATGGGTTATTTTAATGATGAAATTCAGAAGGTATTTATTTCTGCAATAACTCCTCCTTCGAATATCTAGAATATGACCATCCAAAACCTAAAATCCCAAAACCTCATTCTCTTCGAAGTCATATCGGGCAGTAAATCGTTTTGTTTAAACACGCCAACTTCAGACACAGATATCAAAGGCGTGTATTATTTGCCTAAAGAGCAGTTTTATGGTTTAAATTATATTCCGCAAATCAGCAATGAAACCAATGATGAGGTATATTACGAACTCGGTCGTTTTGTAGAGTTATTACTTAAAAATAATCCCAATATATTAGAAATTCTTGCAACTCCAGAAGATTGTATTTTGTACAAACATCCACTGATGGAGCGTTTGAAAATAGAAGATTTCTTGTCAAAATTGTGCAAAGACAGTTTTGCCGGTTATGCCGTGACACAAATCAAAAAGGCGAGAGGCTTGAAAAAGAAAATCGTCAACCCAATTGAAAAAGAAAAGAAAAGTTTATTGGATTTTTGCTTTATTCTAGAAGGTTATAATAGTATTTCGATTCAATCTTGGTTGCAAAACAAAAACTTCAAACAACAAAATTGTGGCTTGACAAATATGCCGCATTCCAAGGGCGTTTATGCTGTTTTTTATAACGAAAGCGCAAAATACAAAGGCATTATTCAGAAAGAAAATGCCAATGAAGTTTCGCTTTCTTCCATTAAAAAAGGCGAAAAAGAAGTTGCCTATTTGTATTGCAACCAAGACAGTTATTCTTCGTACTGCAAGGATTATAAGGAATATTGGGATTGGATCGAGAAACGCAATGACGACCGTTACAATACCAATCAGCAACATGGCAAGAATTATGATTCTAAAAACATGATGCACACCATTAGGCTTTTACAAACCGCCCAGCAAATTCTCAAAACGGGTCAACTCAATATTCGGGTTCCCAATCGTGAAGAACTTCTCGAGATCAAAGCTGGAAACCGCGAATACGATGATTTACTCGAAATGACTGATGGTTTGATTGCTTCGATAGAAAGTTTGTATGAAACTTGTACTTTGCCAGAAAGCCCTGATGTAGAGAAAGCAACTAAAATATTAATTGGAATTCGGGAAGTGTTGTATCAAAATTAGTTATCAGTAGGGCTATAATTTATCATAACAATAAAATCTTTATATTTGTAACACAAATTTCATGAAACATGAACTACAAAATATCATTTCAGGAAAGAGCCAAGTTAAGCATGGAACAACTATCCAAGCAGCCACCAATTACATTAGAAATGGCAAAAAAACAAGTAATTTGGTTGAAAGAAGTAACGACTTCAAAAAACAAGAAGAAAGCTATTTAATCGATTTTGCTAACAAAAATGCACTTTGGAAAGAAATTAATATTCAAGATTTCATTTCAAATGGTGCAGAACAATTGGTTTATCTTAAAGACCAAAAACATGTATTAAAATTAAACGATGCGATTTACTATGCTTCTTGGGAAGATTATTTCATAAATTTGCTTCTGAATAATTATTTCTTTCCTGATACTGCCTACAAACTTATTGGTTTTTATAAAAACGAAAAAGGGTTTTATGCCGTTGTAGAGCAAGTTTTTGTTTTAGCCAACAACAAAGTCGACTTACTTAATGTAAAGGAGTTTTTAGAAAATAGTGGTTTTATAAACAAAAAAAATAACGACTATTTTCATCCCGAATTGGGTATTATTCTAGAAGATTTGCACGATGAAAACGTACTTTCGCAAGATGGTGTTTTAAAATTTATCGACACCGTTTTTTACCTCACAGCACAATTTTATAAATAACCATTCAGAATCAAAAAACAATCTAAAAGCTTCAAATTAATACCTCAGCGCTTATATTTAATACCTTTTAGCTTATAATTAATTCCAAAAAGCATTTAATTAATACCTCCGAGCTTATATTTAATACCTCTGCGGGTATAATTAATACCTAAAAGCGTTTAATTAATATCTTTGAGCTTATATTTAAAACCTTTTAGGTATAAATAACTGTAAAAAGATATTTAATTATTCCCTACATTTGCCCCATGAATAATCAAAAACATATACTAATTGAAAGATCAGATCGCTTTGCAGGATTATATCCTTGTGGGTATTTTGGGCGTTGTATGTGTTTTTATGAGCAAGTAAATTGATGATATAAAAACAATAATAAATACAAAAGCGTCCTTAATCGGGGCGCTTTTTTTGTTTTAAAGCGATAAGTTAGGAGCTAGAAGGTGTAAGTTATAGTAAATAGGATGAGATTTCTCCTGCTTCGAAATGAGAAAATGAATTAAAAAAGACCTTCGACAAGCTCAGGATGACAAAAATTAAAAAAAAATTAAAAAAATATTGAATGTATAAACCAAATAACGAAATATAAGCATTGAAAAGTAACCAAATGAGAGACAGTCATTTGACCATTTAAGGAATCTGTACTAAGAGCGGACAGGAATTTCTATGTCTAAAAATAAATATAACTTATTGATAATCAATAAAATAAATTAAAAATAAATTTGGAAGTTAGTTTTTTTTGACATTATATTTGCACCAGAAAATTATCAATAACAATTGCAATATTAAAAGCAATTATAATAGCATACAAAATGAGAACAATACATTTACGATATAGCCATTCACTCAAAATAGAGAAAACAATGACAATCAATTTTAATCAACATAGTAAACTAGTAAACCCGAGACGCGATTTCGGATACAATATACAGGTGCACAACTATAGGCATTTAGGATAGTAATATCTTATATACAACTATAGAGCACCTTCAAAAAGAGGTGCTTTTTTTATGCCCAAAAATAAGATTTTGTAGCTCAACGGCAGAGCGGTGGTTTGTTAAGCCAAGGGTTGAAGGTTCAAATCCTTCCAGAATCGCAACTAATTTCGTAGCTCAGCAGGTTAGAGCAACTGCCTTTTAAGCAGTGGGTCAAAGGTTCGAATCCTTTCGGAATTACAAATTAAATAAAAGATTTCGTAGCTCAACTGGAGAGAGCAACTGCCTACGAAGCAGTAGGTTATAGGTTCGACTCCTATCGAGGTCACAAATGATGATTAAAAAGATTTCGTAGCTCAATTGGATAGAGCGTCAGTTTTCTAAACTGAAGGTTAAAGGTTCGATTCCTTTCGAGGTCACAAAGTTTTTAGAAAGGAAATTGGCTTATTGGGGTTACTGGCTAACCTTCCCGACTGTCTCTCGGGAGAAACGAGTTCGATCCTCGTATAAGCCGCTATTTTAGAATTTAGTCTGAAGTATAGACTTGTCGAAATCCTTATTAAAAGCACTTCGACAAGCTCAGTGTGACAATAGTTTAAAATGAACTGGGAAGATAACGGTGGTTGTTTACTCGCCTTGGACGCGAGAGGTCGCAAGTTCGAATCTTGCTTCTCAGACAAAATGGAAGTACGCCGGAGTGAGAGAGTCGGGCTTGTCTGAAATGAATTTAGTAATTCAGCGAAACAAATAAAAACAATAAAAAAGATGAGCTAAAAACAAGTGTTTAAGTGCTGAGTAATTGCAAATCTTACTACTTCCACAAATGCAGGAATGGCGGAATGGTATACGCGGTTGACTTAGAATCAACATTTTGAAGGTTCGAGTCCTTCTTCCTGTACTACGGAATAGTGGTGTACATGGTATGCACGCCTGTTTGAAGAGCAGGAGGTAACCGTTCGATTCGGTTCTGTTCCACAAATTAATTTCTACGCAGAATAGTTGCGTAGTTGGTTTTGAATATTTGTTTCAGAAATAAATAAGTTCATTGAATTACAATATCAAACAAGTCCTGTTGCGTGTTTCTGTATAGCACCATTGTGGTAAATATTACTGGAAAGTATCATGTTTTACTATGCAACTTGATTTGGAGGTTTTGATGGTTTTCCAAAAAACTGTCACCACTCTATGGGTCGTGGGTTCGATTCCCACTTTCGAGCAATCGGAATAGTTCAGTTGGTTAGAACAATAGACGGATACGTAGGTTCGAATCCTGCAACCAATTTAGGTTTGGTTTAGACTAGTGGCTAGTCGCCGTACAGGCTTAAAATCTGTATTTCAGAGCGCATCACTCTTAAAAAGATGTACCAGAAAGAAAACTGATTTGTCTTTGTCAGTATCATTTTATAGCAATATAAAAATAATACACTCACAAAAAGACCTGAAAGTCGCTTTCGTTCTTTTGAAAATTGAATTGCTTTTTCATTTGATTATCAACTAAAATTTAGTTTTTAAAAAATAATGACAAACCATTTTGACAGCCAAAAAAACAAGTTATTTTCCGTACTTTTTGAGGATAAAGGCAAAACGTTTTCTTATTTAAAAAAAAATAGTAATTATAATAAATAGAAATGATGTTGAAAAGAATTAAAATTGAAGCATACCAAGTAGGTTTGGTATTTGAGAACAGAAAATTAATCGAAGTATTGAATGAAGGTAAATACTGGTTATTTGGCAACAAAGAAGCAGTGATTTATGAAATGAAACAATCTTTTGTACCAACGGTAGAATTGAATATATTGTTGCAAAATCAGGTTTTGGCTTCTATGTTGGAAATAATTGAAGTAGCTGATAACGAAATCGCTATGTACTTTGTAAATGGTATTTTTAACGAAGTCCTAACCACTGGTAGATATGCTTTTTGGAAAGGTTATGTAGAAAATAAATTTATCAAAGCCGATTTGTCTAAAGTGAATATTACGGAGCAAATTGCGATGAACTTACTGGAAAACGCAAAAGTAAAATTGTTTACTAGAAAGTTTCAAGTAATGAGCAACGAGAAAGCCTTATTGTTTGTAAATGGTGCTTTTACCAAAGAATTGACTGCTGGAACCTATTACTTTTGGAACAATGCAATTCCTGTTGAAGTAAAAACAATCGATGCTAGACAGCAACAATTGGAAATCTCTGGTCAAGAATTATTGACTAAAGACAAAGCTGGTTTGAGAATCAATTTCTTTGTGAGATACCAAGTAACTGATATTTTGAAAGCATTAGTAAACAATAAAGATTTTGAAAAACAAATGTATGTGTTGATGCAATTGGCATTGAGGGCCTTTGTTGGTGGTTTTACCTTAGACGAATTGTTGAGCAAAAAAGATACTATTGCCAAAGATATTTTGGCAGAAGTAACCTCAAAAATCAACGAATTGGGTTTGGTTATTTCTGATGCGGGAATTAAAGATGTAATTTTACCAGGCGATATGAAAGAAATCATGAATCAGGTTTTAGTAGCCGAGAAAAAAGCGCAAGCCAATTCTATCATGAGAAGAGAAGAAACGGCTTCTACTAGAAGTTTGCTGAACACTGCCAAATTGATGGAAGAAAACGAAATGCTTTGGAAATTGAAAGAAATGGAATATGTAGAAAAAATTGCCGACAAAATCGGCGAAATTACCATTGCCGGCTCTGGCAACATTATTGGTCAATTGAAAGAGATTTTTGTTAAATAATTTAACCCACAAGCAGAATATGTTTGTGGGTTTCTCATTTTAATGGCAATTTTACAATAATAAACCCTATTTAAAATCCCCCAAAATAAATTTTTCTTAAATTGCTTTCACAAGAATTGGTTTTTCGCTAAAAATAAATATCTTTAGCTTCAAATATTTAAACTAATAATTTTCAGATATATTAAGCTGTATGAATTTGATTTCTGTAAATACCACACTCAATGAATTAAAAAAAGTACTGATTCAGTTGTCAGTAGAAAATTATACAAAACCTATTCAAAATCTAGGAAATTCTTCTATTGGACAACACAATCGCCACGTAATTGAACTTTTTCAGTGCTTATTGAATGGTTATGATAGCGGTGTTTTAAACTATGACAATCGTTCACGTAATTTGCTCATTGAAAGCAATATAGAATATGCCAATCAAAGTATTGATGCAATTGTTCAAAACTTAAATAAACCCAATAAAAATATTACTTTGCACCAACTTCTAAATGATGAAACGGTTGCCATAGAAACCAATTACTTTAGAGAATTGTTGTATAATTTGGAACATTGCATTCACCATCAAGCGCTTATAAAGGTTGCTTTGTACGAAATGAGCGATATAAATGTAGATTTAAATTTTGGTGTTGCACCTTCAACAATCGAATACAAAAAACAATGTGTACAGTAAGTTTTGTAAATCAGAATGGTAAAATCATCATTACTTCAAATAGAGACGAACAAATTCTGAGACCCAGCGCAATTGCTCCAGAATTTTACACCATCAATAATAAAAAAATATTGTTTCCCAAAGATGCCAAAGCTGGAGGAACTTGGTTTGCCATTGCCGAAAATGGAAATACAATTGTACTTTTAAACGGAGCTAAAGAAAAACATGAATTCAAAACCAATTTTTACCAAAAGAGTAGGGGATTGAT
>NZ_JANLVD010000155.1:0-2536 GCF_031363805.1 Flavobacterium sp.
AGGTTGCGGTTGGTTGGGTTTTCCATTAGCGAAAGCATTTATTTTGGATGGGTTTTCAATAAAAGGATCTACAACTTCAGAAGATAAGTTATTAATTTTAAAAAATAATAATATCAATCCTTATTTGATATCTTTAAATGAAAATGAAATTATTGGAAATATTGATGGGTTTTTAAATAATTCAGAAATTTTAATTATTGATATTCCTCCGAAATTGCGCGGAAATTCAAAGGAAAACTTTGTGTCAAAAATAAAAAATCTAATTTCGTTTGTCGAAAAATCATCAGTCAAAAAAGTATTATTTGTAAGTTCAACATCGGTTTATGGCGATAATAATTCGGTTGTAACCGAAGAAACTATTCCGAATCCTGATACCGAAAGTGGGAAACAATTGTGGCAAGTAGAAAAACTTTTGCAAAGCAATAAAAATTTTGAAACTACAATTCTGCGTTTCGGCGGACTCATCGGCAACGACCGACATCCCATAAAATATATGGCAGGAAGAGAAAATCTTGAAAATCCAGATGCGCCAGTGAATTTGATTCATCAAAATGATTGTATTGGCATTATCAAAAAAATTATTGAAACCGAAATTTGGAATGACACTTTCAATGCTGTACATCCATTTCATCCAACCAGAAAAGATTATTATACTCAAAAAGCCAAAGCTTTACAATTGACGATTCCAACTTTTAATTTGGACTCAAAAATTGGTGGTAAAATAATTTCATCACATAAAATTGAACAACAATTAAATTATACTTTTGTCACTTCTATTTAAAATTTCCAATTGAAAAATTTCATACAAAAAATTAAGTTGGCTTTGCCAATTATTGCGCTGGCTTGGATAAGCTTTGCTTGGGGAACTACTTGGATAGCTTCAAAACAAGGCGTCCAACATATGCCCGCCATTCAACTAGTAGCGATAAGACAGTTTTTGGGGGCTCTTTTTTTCTTTGCCTTTTTTATTTTCAAAAAAACAAAATGGCCAAACAGATCCCAATGGAAAAGTATATTGGTGCTTTGTTTCTTGAATTTTATTTGTAGCAACGCGCTGAGTACTTGGGGCGTAAAATATATAAGTAGTGGTTTGGGCGCAATTATTGGAACCATTTTCCCTTTGTGGCTAGTTGTCATACAAATTGTAAAAAAAGAATACGTACCAAGAAACGCCATTTGGGGTTTGTTTGTTTGTTTTTTGGGAATATGTGTTGTTTTTTATGATTACTTGGGAGATTTTCTAAACCCAGAATTTGTTTTTGGCATCATATTGTCAGTCATTGCTACTTTTACGTGGGCTTTGTGTTCGTACTATACCCGAAGTTATGCACAGGATTTCAATCCGTATTTTAGTTTGGGCATTCAAATGTTTTTGTCCAGTATTATTTTATATTCTATAAGTGCGGCAACTGGAAATACAATTCCAATTTCGAAAATTCCAGTCATTTCTTGGTACGCCATTGCCTATTTGGTTATTGTAGGTTCGGTTATGACGTTTATTGCATTTGTGTATGTATTGCAAAAATTTCCACCCACTATTAGTAGTTTGTATGCATACATCAACCCAATAGTTGCCTTAGTTTTAGGGGTTTTATTGTTCAATGAGCCGCTCACAATTGCTATTTTCATAGGAACAATTGTTATATTGGTAGGCATTTATTTAGTAAATTTATCCATCAAAAGAAATAAAATTGCACATTATGAAATTACCGAAAATTAGTATAATTGTCCTAATCATTGGATTTAATGGTTTTGCACAAGATCAAAAAAATTTAGTTTTACCCAATGAAAATTTAATTACTGAAAACATTGCGCCTATTTCGAAAGAATTGGCGCAAAAAATTAAAAAATATTCTGAGTCACGTGGCGCATCGTTGGTTGCTATTCACCCAACCAAAAACGAAATTATAATAGGTACACGATTTGGTTCCACCAACCAATTGCACAAAGTGATACAACCGCTAGGAGCAAGAAAACAAATTACTTTTTTTGAAGAACCTGTAAACAATGCCAGTTATGAACCTACAAAAGGGGATTACTTGATATATTCTAAAGATATAGGCGGGAATGAATTTGGTCAATTATACAAGTTAGATTTAAAAACTTTGCAATCAACATTGCTGACTGATGGCGGTCGTTCTCAAAATGGCGGCATCAATTGGAAAAAAGATGGTTCTGGATTTTATTTTTCTTCCACCAAGCGAAATGGCGGTGATCGAGATATTTATTTTATGAATCCGAACGATCCAAAATCAGCTAAACTTGTATTGGAAGTAAAAGGCGGTGGTTGGGGCATTCACGATGTTTCCGATAACGGGAAAAAATTATTAATTGGCGAATATGTTTCTGCCAACGAATCCCACGTTTGGCTGTTTGATACCGAAAGCAAAACCTTGTCTGAAATAACCAACAGAAAAGATAAAAGCATTGTGCAAGCAGATGCAGAATTTTCAAAAAATGACAATGATATTTGGTTTATAACCGATAGAGAAAATGAGTTTCAACGTTTGGCTACATTCAATTTACAAACCAAAAT
>NZ_JANLVD010000168.1:0-1818 GCF_031363805.1 Flavobacterium sp.
AAATCGGCTGACCGACAAACTTTTTTTCAATATCTTTGGAACTCATTACTTTTGTTTTTTGCAAACTACAAAGTATGAAAAAAAGGGCTTACTGTGAAAAGTAGCCCTTTGTTGTGAAAAATATTAGTCGTTTAGTAGTGATAAAAAATATAATTTTCTTTTTGATACAGGTTATGAAATAAGTGCTATTGACAAAGACATCTCAAAAGAGATAAACTATACTTTAAAAAAAGAAATTGAGTTATCTGGAAGTTCTGTTTCTACTCAAAAAGTTGGCTTAATTGAATTGCCCAATATTTCAATTTCAAATGTGAGTTTTGAAAAAACTTACGGAATGCTTCAAGATTTGTCTTTCATCAAACGAAATTATGAAACTATAAAAATAAGTGGAATAATAGGAAATAATTTAATGCGAAAATCTAAATGGCAAATTGATTATCTTAAAAAGGTAATTCATATTACCAACAAAACTGATAATTTTGCAGGTCTACAGAATGCAAAAAAAATTGAACTCAATAACAAAGATTGGGGACTTGGTTATGTGAATATTGAACTTAATAATCAAACACATAAATTTATTTTTGATTTAGGCTCTAGTGGAGAATTTACCGCAAACCTTTCTTTTGTGAAATTTTTAAAAGAAAAAGATACCCTAATACAACAAGATAAACAGACCTTTCGTGTTGGAAAAATTAAAATAGGAGAAATTGAAATAAATAACAAATCAATAACCTTGGAGAAATATGTTTCTTCACTACTTGGAAATGCTTTCTTTGAAAATTACTTGTTAACAATAGATTGGGAGAAAAATATATTATTTTTAAATCAAAATACAAACTAAAAATAAATACTTCTGCCAACAGCAGTTTTATCCCAATTACAGTTTTAGACAAACTCATATGTTGGTTTTGTACTTGTAAGTTAATTAATAAATAGATACTTTTGGCTAACAAAATTTCCGAAATAACGCCAAGCCACAAGACACTCTAAAATATTTATTCAAAATCAAAAAATAAAAATTAATAATAAACATGACTAAATTGTATATAAATTGGGATTTTGACTCAGAAATAATTAATATATTCGGGTTTCCATTAAAATATTATGGTCTTTTGTTTGGTTTTGGTTTACTTTTAAGTACGTACATTCTAAAAGGAATTTACAAAAGAGAAAATTTAAAAGACACTGCTCATGAAGCATTATTTGTTTACGGAATAATTGGAATTTTTGTTGGAGCTAGACTTGGACATTGTCTATTTTACGACTTTGAGTATTATTCGAAAAATCTTTTAGAAATATTTTTACCTATCAAAAAAACAATTCAAGGTGAATATAAATTTGTTGGTTTTTCTGGTTTAGCAAGTCATGGAGGAACAATTGGATTAATTATTTCACTTTCTCTATATTCAAAAAAATACGAAATAAAATATCTTAAAATACTGGATATAATAGCAATTGTTGCACCACTTGGAGCAACTTTTATAAGACTTGCCAATTTAATGAACTCGGAAATGATTGGCAACCCAACTAAAATGCCTTGGGCATTTATTTTTAGACGTGTTGACAACATACCACGACATCCAGCGCAACTTTACGAAGCAATCTCGTATTTAATAATTTTTATTGTAGTTTTTACAATTTATGAAACTAAAAATATAAAGCTAGGAAATGGCTTTTTATTTGGTTTAGCAATAACTTTAATTTTTATAATGAGAATTTTAATTGAATTTGTAAAAATAAATCAAGTAGAATTTGAAGAAGGAATGAAATTAAATATGGGACAAATATTAAGTATCCCATTTATAATAATTGGAATGT
>NZ_JANLVD010000233.1:0-7849 GCF_031363805.1 Flavobacterium sp.
CAAATTACTGGGAAATTATCAGATAAAATAAGCTTGCGCGCTTCTATACAAGATAGCAATATTCCTTTGCAAGAAGGTGGTTATTCTCAAAAATTGGATGAGTTTGATCAAATATTTATTGAACTTTTTGGCAACAATTGGAATGTTCGTGCTGGCGATTTATTTCTTGAAAACAGGAAATCACGATTTTTAAATTTCAACAAAAAAGTACAAGGTCTTGCAACACAATTGACTTTTGGAAGGCCTGAAAACAAAACCACCGTTTATGCCTCGGCTGCTTTGGTACGCGGACAATATGCAAAAAGTAATTTTGTAGGTCAGGAAGGCAACCAAGGACCGTACAAACTTATTGGACCAAATGGTCAGTTGTTTATACTTGTTATTTCTGGATCAGAAAGGGTTTTTGCAAATGGAGTTTTATTGCAACGGGGCGAAAACAATCAATATATGATAGATTATAATGCAGGTGAAATTATTTTCACTTCATTATATCCAATTACATCCGAAATGCGAATAACGATTGAATACCAATATTCAGACAGGAATTATAGTCGGTTTGTAACTTATGCTGGTGCAAATCATGAGCAAGAAAAGTGGAGTCTTGGAGGTTATTTATATTCTGAAAATGATGTAAAAAGCCAGCCATTGCAGCAAAGTTTGTCAGTTGATCAAGCCTTAATATTGAATTCTGCTGGCGATAATCTAGAATTGATGAATGCGCCATCAGCCATTTCGGACACTTATTCTGAAAATAAAATTTTATACAAAAAAACAATAATTAACAGTGTGGAAATTTTCGAATTTTCGAACAATCCGTTGGATGTCTTGTTCAATGTTAAATTTACTTCTGTAGGTAATAATTTGGGAAATTATATTGTGTCGAGTACCATTTCCAATGGACGCATTTTTAAATATGTTGAACCCATTGCCGGAGTTTTGCAAGGCAATTATGAGCCGAAAATTAAATTAATTGCGCCAACCAAACTTCAAATTGCAACAATTTTAGGAAAATACAACCCAACCGATAAAACACTCCTCGATTTTGAAATGGGTTTAAGTAACAATGACCAAAATTTATTTTCTCCAATAGATGATAGTAATAATAAGGGATTGGCTGGAAAAGTAAATGTCAAACAAAGATTATTTTCAAAAAAATGGCAAATTGATGCCGTTGGAAATTATCAATTTACTCAGAAAAATTTTAAAACAATTGAACGTTTGTTTTCTATTGAATTTGATAGAGATTGGAATTTAAATGAGAAATTATTTGGAAATCAAAGTTTCCTAACGGCTGCTATTTTATTCACATTGCCCGAAAAATCAAGTTGGAAATACCAATATGAAAACTTGAATTTTTCGGATGGCTTTTTAGGAAATAGGCATATTGCTTCTGGATTTTTTAAATTTAAAAATTGGATTTTTTCAAATAACAATAGTTTGCTAAAAAGTGAAGGGAATTTGGCAACATCAAAATTTTTAAGAAGTCAGCTGTTAACAAAATATAATTTTAATAAAAATTGGGTTGGTGGCAGTTTTAGGCACGAAAATAACCAAGAAAAAATTAAATTGACCAATCAATTTTCTAGTTTGAGTCAGCGATTTTCAGAAATTGGGGCTTTTGTTGGACGTGGCGATTCCACGAAAGTTTATATAGAATTAGGCTATCTTCACAGAGCAAATGATAGTTTGCTTTTGGGAGAATTGAGACGCGTGAATGTTTCAAATTCATACTATTTAAAATCTAAACTTGTTCAAAATGAAAAAACCGATTTATCATTATTTATTAATTATAGAAATTTAAAATTTGAAGATCCTGTTTTGGCAAACGAGCCTTCATTAAACTCAAGATTGCTTTATAATGATAAGTTTTTCAAACAATTTATTCAAACCACAGTAGCTTACGAAACTACTTCAGGAAGTATTCCACAGCAACAATTTAGTTTTTTGGAAGTAGAAGCTGGTCAAGGAATATTTGCTTGGAACGATTATAATGGAAATGGAATTCAAGAAATTCAGGAATTTGAAGTTTCGCCTTTTCCAGATAAAGCCAAGTATGTAAAAATATTTTTACCAAATCAAATATTTATAAAAACCCATCAGAATAAATTTTCGCAATCTGTGACTTTGAATCCATCACAATGGCAGAATGAAAAAGGTTTTAAGAAAATTATGTCTCTTTTTTACAATCAAACTTCATATTTAATTGAAAGAAAAATTAAAAGACAACAAGATAATTTCGACTTGAATCCATTTTCAAACAAAACCGATGACTTATTGGGTTTGAATGCGAGTATTCGAAATAGTCTATTTTTCAATCGTGGCAAACAAAATCATTCTGTAACATACACTTATGTAACCAATAAATTAACCAGTTTTCAATCCTCTGGTGCACAAGAAAGCAATAATATTTCACATCAATTGCAATACAATCATCTTTTAAAAAAATACTGGCTTTTCAATTTCACAGTACAATCTTTAAATACTTCTGTAAATTCAGAAAATTATCAATCAAGAAATTTTGAAATTAAAGGCAAACAGCTCGAATCAAAAATTTCTTATTTGTTTGATAAAAATACCAGTTTAGATTTGTTTTATGAATATCAAAATAAAAATAATGTATTAGGAGATTTAGAGTCGCTAAAGCAAAATAAACTAGGAACTTCTTTCAACTTCGCGAGTGAAAAAAAGTTGATATTAAATGGCGAGTTTTCTATGCTTAATAATAATTTCAAAGGATTGGATTTTTCACCTGTAGCTTTTCAAATACTAGAGGGATTGCAATCTGGAAAAAATTTAACTTGGCGATTGCTTATTCAAAAAAATCTAACCCAATTTTTAGATATCAATATTAATTATCAAGGTAGGAAAAGTGAAAATATTAAAACAATCCATACAGGAAATATACAATTGAGAGCATATTTTTAAATTTTTAATACTAATTAATAAAAAATTATTACATTTATGTATTAATAAAATCAATATAAAAATGAAAAAACTATTATTACTATGCATGATTTTTGTTTTCTCCAATAGCTTTTACGCGCAAGAGACAGAAACAAAACCCAAAAAAGCAAAGACGACAAAAACTATTACTGCAAAAGAAAAGGCAGAAAAAGCAGCATTAGCTAAAGAAAAAGCAGCTGCGAAAAAATTAGCCGCAAAAGAAAAAGCGACTGCAAAAAAGGAGGAAGCCAAATCTAAAAAAGTAGCTAAAGCAAAAGAAAACAAATTGGATAAGGCTACAAAAGCCACATCTAAGGCAGAGCCAAAAGCAAAAGCTCCGAAAGTGGTAACCAAAAAAGTGGAGGAAAAACTTCCAAAAAGTAAAAAAGAAACTGCAACTTCAAAAGTTAAAACAACCAAAGATGAGGTAGCGGTTGAAAAAGAAGTTAAATCGAAAAAAGTTTCTCCAACAAAAGTTACAGAAACAAAAATTTCAAAACCTACAGTAAAAAAAGAAAGAGCTTCAACTGAAAAAGCACCTGCAAAAGCAGATAAAGTAACAGGTGAATACAATGGAAAAAAAGTATACACAGGTCCAAGAGGCGGAAGATATTACATTAATAAAAATGGGAATAAAACCTATATTGACTAAAAGTATAATTCTTAATTAAAATAAAGGCTTCGCAATTGCGAAGCCTTTATTTTAGAAAAACAAATATTTAACAAAATACACGGTTAAACCATAAAATTTTTCTGCCAAACTCCATATATTTATAGGTTAATTACAATTAAACAAAACTAAACAATTAATACAATGGCAATAAGCACGACTACCTCAATTCAAATTGAAGGCGAGACTTTAACTCGTTTCTCAAAACTAACCATTACACAAACCTTAAACGCACACCACGAGTTTACCATTTTGCAACCACTGCCCAAAGAATTTGTAAATCAAGCTATCGAAAAAAGTCAGAGCTACATTGGGCAATCCATCAAAATAGAAATAAAGCCGAATAATTTGGCTACAGAATCGCCCCTGTTGTTCTACGGAATTATAACCAATGCCAAATTGGTTCGTGAAAATGGTTCAGCAGGAATGATTCAAATATCTGGTTTTTCGCCGACCATTGCGATGCAGAATCAGCCTAAAAATAAATCCTATTCAAACAAATCATTGTCTGATATTATTCAGGAAATAACAAACCAATTTCCTCAAAGAGAGCTTAAACCAACGATAAATCTTAAAGACAATCCTACATTACCTTATACCGTGCAGTATAACGAAAGCGATTTTACTTTTCTTTGCCGATTGGCAGAAAAAAAAGCAGAATGGTTTTATTATAATGGGGAAAATTTAATATTTGGAAAACCACAGTCAAAAACATTCACTTTAGAATATGGTCGTTCATTGGAGCGTTTCGATATCGAAATGAACGCCAAACCATTAAATTTTGAATTTACTGGCTACGATCCAAGTACTGCCGAAACTCAAAAAGCAAACGCTACAGAAATCAATTACCAAACGCAAGGCTACTCGAAACAAATTTACGATTCATCCAAAAAATTATTTCCAGACCAGTCCAATACTTTGTATTCAAACCCAATGCAGGAAGGAAATTCTCGCACCCATTTGGTCGATAGAGTCACCACACAATTACAATCGCAAACCGCCAATTTAATCATTGCCACAGGAGTAAGTGATGAAACTGGACTTCGTATTGGCGATGTGGTTTCTATTCACGAATCAGCTTTTACCATGACTGGCAACCCACAAGATGGCGTTCAAGAACAAAATTTCGGAAGTTACACCATCACAAATATTACGCATACTTGCGATGAAAGTTCATATCATAACGCATTCAATGCCATTCCCGAAAGTTCACTTTGCCCGCCTTATGGCAATGTATTGGCAGTGCCAATTGCGACCACGCAACCCGCAACGGTTATGGATAACAACGACCCAAAAGGTTTAGGAAGAATACAAGTACAAATGGCATGGCAAAAAAACAATTCAGAAAGTACGCCTTGGATTCGTATGACAAACCCACACGCAGGTGGCGGAAAAGGAATGTATTTTATACCAGAAATTGGCGAAGAAGTATTGATAGCTTTTGAAGCTGACAATGCCGAAAAACCTTTTGTATTGGGCACAATGTACAACGGAAATGAAAGCTCAGGATATAATACCGAAGGCAACGACCAGAAAGTAATACAAACCAGAAGCGGTTGCAAAATTTTAATTAATGATGCAATAGGTTCGATATTTTTGGAAGACCCGAGCGGGAATACATGGCTGATGGATGGGAAGGGAAATATCAATGTCAATGCACCGAATGATTTTACGGTAAATGCTGGTAAAAACATTAGTTTTACAGCTGGAATGAATATAAATTCTTCTGCCACTTTAAATATTTCAGAAAATGCTGGGGTTGATAAATCTACTTCTATTGGTATGATGCATAATTTATTTGTGGGTGGAAATAGCATCGTAAACGTATCGGGAAATGTAATGGAAAATATAAATGGAGATAAAGAAATAAATACCGAAAAAGAAATGACTTTTAACAGTCAAAAAGGGATGCAATATTCCTCTGATGGAGAAATACAAAAGCATTCCCAAAAAGAAGTTAAACTAAATAGTGCTGAAAAATCTAAATTGTTTTAATTATGTCTTATATATCAAATGTTGGTGGTAAATTAACTGTAACGGCAAAGGGAAATATAAAATCATACGCTAAAGAAAACATTGAAATTAATTCTGCCAAAACCATAAGTATAAAAGGAGTTAAGAAAGGTGTTAGTTTTGGAAAGCCTAAAATGATTCCAGTGTATGTTGATGACAGATGTATGGTTAGTTTTAGACCTAAAGACAATTGGAACGGAAATAATTATGGATTTGATTGGGTTAGAACTGGCGATACAAAAATCAAAGGTGATACTTATTATAAAAATATTATTGGCAAATATGGTAGTGTATATGCTTCACAAGGAGGTGTACTTGCACAAAGTGATGATGAATTTAAAAAATTAATGTCTAAATTTAATCCTCATAAATTTTATATTAAAGATAAATCCGGGAAAAAGAAAGCCTTTAATTACTGCGTTCCGTGGCTTAGTTTATATCCACAAAATGAAACTAAATTAGTTAAACAAAAAGATGGTACGAGTATATCAACAAATATTAAGACATCTTACAAAAATATAACTGCTGTACTAAGAACAGTAATACACATTGATAAAAAACCAGAAATACTTGAACTAGATTACGACAAAACACTGTTTTTAATCAAAAACCCTGCATTTCCATTGGCAATTGGAACACATGAAATCGAAATGACTATTACTTGTTTAAAAGAATTTAATAAAGACCAACCTGTAAAAGTTATTGCAACTTACAAAGATGCTAAAGGAGTTCTTGAAAAATCATTGGCTGGCAAATTAAATGTGTTAAAGAACAAAGATAGGTACAAAGTTGATGTGCTTTTTGTAAATGTATGGACAAACATAGATGGTACAAAAAATCCAAAAAAAGGTGAGCCAGTAGGAAGAGCTAATGAATTAAAAAAATATCTAAATCAGGGATTAGTAAACCCAAAATTCGAAACGGTAGCATTAAAACTAGATACTGATATTGATCCAGTAACAAAAAAAGTTACAAACAGAAAGACAAATTTCAAAAATAAGTCAATGGCTGTTGGCACAGGACCTCATGCAAACATACCAAATGGCGGAATAGATGATATTTATTTATTTTTAAATCAAGAACTGTATAAATCTTATGATAAGGCAAAGTATCAAAATCATTTTAAAATCTATTTTGTAAACGAAAATGCTGGAGGACTTTATGGCAAAGGTAGATCTATTGATAAAAAAGATGATTTCAGAACAATTTTAGTTTATGCTATTGGATTTGCAGATAGTACAGTAGCTCATGAAACATTACACTCTATGGGTTTATATCATTCTTTTGATAATAATAGTGATTTTACATTCAAAATAAACGAAACAGATAATATTATGGATTATTCAGACACAGTTACACCACCAATCCCTGTAATAAGCTTGTATCATTGGCAATGGAATAAAATATGGGATAGAGCAACTAAAGAAATATAATATGAAAACATCAATATTAATTTGTTTGGTTTTAACACTTACTAATTGTAAACCACAAAACAAAGAGGAAAAACAAACAGTTGAAAAAATTAAACATTACGAAATGCAAAATAAACACGAATATAATAATTTAACAAATAGTGAATTTGAAAAATTTGATATTAACCGCTTTGATAAAAATAAGAATGAATCAGAAGATTATGTATACTTTTTAAATAATGGAACAAGAGTCCGAGAATTTGGAGATAAAGAAAGCGGTTATTTCAGTCAAGAGACTCCTAAAAATTCTTTATTTACAGTTAGTAAAGGCTTTTATCCGAATGCAAATATAAAACATAAAGGACCTTCTTTTAAAGATACCTGCGAAATAGGTATTTGGTATGAATACGATGAAAAAGGGAAGTTAATTAGTGAAACGGATTTAGATAAGCCTTATAAAATAAACTTTAAAGATATTATTGAGTTTCTAAAAAAAAATGAAGCTGATTATAACTCTTATTTGAGCGTTAATAGAAATTATGTTGAAAAGACAAAAAAAGGAACTTGGGAATTATATTACAGAGGTAAATATAAAGAAAATGAAGGAATGTTAATTGTTACTATTGATGATCAATCAAGTGAAATTGAACAAGTAATCAAAATTACTGGGAAGCATGGTGAAAAAGAAATTATTTTTAAAAAGTAATTGATGTTAAAAAAAATAACAACCCTAGTATATTTAATGCTTTGCATTTCTTGTATTAGTCAAAATACATTAGCAGATAAAAAATATAAAGCAGAAGTTAGTGCG
>NZ_JANLVD010000243.1:0-3528 GCF_031363805.1 Flavobacterium sp.
AGTAAACGGAATGGGTTTCATTGAAACACCATACCGTAAAGTAACCAATGGAACGGTAGATTTAGTTTCTACTCCAGTTTACTTAAGCGCAGAAGAAGAAGAAGGAATGATGATTGCTCAGGCAAACATTCAAATGGATGCCACTGGAAAAATAACTGCCGAAGACGTAATTGCACGTCAAGAAGGTGATTTCCCAGTAATTGAACCAACAAGAGTTGATTATACTGATGTTGCGCCAAACCAGATTGCTTCTATCTCAGCGTCTTTGATTCCTTTCTTGGAACATGATGATGCGAATAGAGCCTTGATGGGATCTAACATGATGCGTCAGGCCGTACCATTAATTCGTCCTGAAGCTCCTATTGTTGGAACTGGTTTAGAGCGTCAAGTAGCTTCTGATTCTAGAGTATTGATTAATGCTGAAGGAGATGGAGTTATAGAATATGTAGATGCAAATATCATCACTATCAAATACGATCGTTCTGAGGAAGAAAGAATGGTAAGTTTTGAGCCAGATGAGAAAACATACAATCTAATTAAATTTAGAAAAACCAATCAAGGTACAAGTATCAATCTTAAACCTATCGTAAGAAAAGGGGATAGAGTGGTTCCTGGACAAGTATTATCAGAAGGATATGCGACTCAAAATGGTGAATTGGCTTTAGGTAGAAACCTAAAAGTTGCATTTATGCCATGGAAAGGGTACAACTTTGAGGATGCGATTGTAATTTCTGAAAAAGTAGTTCGTGACGATATTTTTACTTCTATTCACGTGGATGATTATTCACTTGAAGTTAGAGATACTAAATTAGGTAACGAAGAATTAACGAACGATATACCGAACGTTTCTGAAGAAGCTACTAAAGATTTAGATGAAAATGGTATGATTAGAATTGGAGCAGAGGTAAAACCTGGCGACATTCTGATCGGAAAAATTACTCCAAAAGGAGAATCAGATCCTACTCCAGAAGAGAAATTGCTTCGTGCAATCTTCGGGGATAAAGCAGGTGATGTAAAAGATGCCTCATTAAAAGCATCTCCTTCTTTACATGGTGTTGTTTTAGATAAAAAATTGTTTGCAAGAGCAGTAAAAGATAAACGTAAACGTACACAAGACAAGGATGCTTTAGGAGCACTTGAAATGGAGTTTGAAGTTAAATTTGTTGAATTAAAAGACAAATTAGTTGAAAAACTTTTCTTGATCGTAAACGGAAAAACATCTCAAGGTGTAATGAATGATTTGGGTGAAGAAGTTTTACCAAAAGGTAAAAAATACACTCAAAAAATGCTTTATGCTGTTGAAGATTTTGCTCACTTAAGTAAAGGTCAATGGGTTGCTGATGATGCAACTAATAAAATGGTGAATGATTTAATTCATAACTATAAAATTAAATTGAACGATTTACAAGGTGCATTACGTAGAGAGAAATTCACTATTACTGTTGGAGATGAATTGCCAGCAGGAATCTTGAAACTTGCTAAAGTATATATTGCCAAAAAACGTAAACTGAAAGTTGGGGATAAAATGGCAGGACGTCACGGTAACAAAGGTATTGTTGCTCGTATCGTTCGTCATGAAGATATGCCTTTCCTTGAAGATGGAACACCAGTTGATATCGTGTTGAACCCATTAGGTGTACCTTCACGTATGAACATTGGTCAAATTTATGAAACGGTACTTGGTTGGGCTGGTATGAATTTGGGTAGAAAATTTGCTACACCAATTTTTGACGGAGCAACTTTAGATCAAATCAATGAATTGACTGACGAGGCTGGAGTACCACGTTTTGGACATACACATTTATATGATGGTGGTACAGGAGAGCGTTTCCATCAAGCAGCAACAGTAGGAGTTATTTACATGTTGAAACTTGGACACATGGTTGACGATAAAATGCACGCACGTTCTATAGGTCCATACTCGTTGATTACACAACAACCACTTGGAGGTAAAGCTCAATTTGGAGGCCAACGTTTTGGAGAGATGGAGGTTTGGGCACTTGAAGCTTATGGAGCATCAAGTACTCTTAGAGAAATCTTGACTGTGAAATCTGATGATGTTATTGGTAGAGCAAAAACTTACGAAGCAATCGTAAAAGGTGAATCTATGCCAGAACCAGGATTACCAGAATCATTCAATGTATTGATGCATGAATTGAAAGGTCTTGGACTAGACATTCGTTTAGAAGAATAAAAGGTTAGTATTCAGTGTTCAGTATTTAGTAATCAGTGATAAACTGAACGCTAAATCCTGAATCCTGAACACTTTTTTACAAGAGTTTTTAGGATTTAGACCCGTAACCCGTTCCGATTTTTTATAAGATCTCAAAAGATTTTATAATTAGCACTTCAAAAATTTGTTGAAGTTTAGAGAAGTAATCCGAGGTAATCTTTTAGTCGCAAGTCAAATGTCATAAAGTTTTAAAGTCTCGTATGACTTTCGACCTTAGACTTTCAAACTTTCGACTTAGATGAGAATCAATTTTTTAATTGCAAATAAATCAATAGTAAAAACTATGATGAATAATAGAAATAATAACAATAAAGATAAAAACCCTGTAAAAAGGTTTAATAAAATCTCAATAGGACTTGCTTCTCCTGAATCTATCTTGAAAGAATCAAGAGGTGAAGTGTTAAAGCCTGAAACTATCAACTACAGAACGCACAAACCAGAGCGTGATGGTCTTTTCTGTGAACGTATTTTCGGACCAGTAAAAGATTTTGAATGTGCTTGTGGAAAATATAAAAGAATACGTTACAAAGGGATCATCTGTGACCGTTGTGGTGTTGAAGTTACTGAGAAAAAAGTACGTAGAGACAGAGTAGGTCACATCAATCTTGTTGTGCCAATTGCTCATATCTGGTATTTCCGTTCTCTTCCAAACAAAATTGGTTATATCCTTGGTCTTCCATCTAAGAAATTAGATATGATTATTTACTACGAAAGATACGTAGTAATCCAAGCTGGTATTGCTAAAAATGCAGAAGGTGAATCTTTGCAAAGATTAGACTTTTTGACAGAAGAAGAATATTTAAATATTTTAGATACTCTTCCTGCTGACAACCAGTATCTTGATGATTTTGATCCTAATAAGTTTGTTGCCAAAATGGGAGCAGAGTGTATTATGGATTTATTAGCAAGAATTGATCTTGATGCATTGTCTTACCAATTAAGACATAATGCTAACAATGAAACGTCTAAACAACGTAAAACAGAAGCGTTAAAAAGATTACAAGTTGTTGAATCTTTCCGTGAGTCTAACTTAAACCGTGAAAATCGTCCAGAATGGATGATTATGAAAGTGGTTCCAGTTATTCCACCAGAATTGCGTCCGCTTGTGCCACTTGATGGAGGTCGTTTTGCAACTTCTGATTTAAATGATTTATACCGTCGTGTAATTATACGTAACAACCGTTTGAAAAGATTAATGGAGATTAAAGCTCCAGAAGTTATCTTAAGAAACGAAAAACGTATGTTACAGGAATCTGTAGATTCACTTTTCGATAATACGCGTAAAGCATCTGCAG
>NZ_JANLVD010000249.1:0-8975 GCF_031363805.1 Flavobacterium sp.
TATTTACCGTGATTCATATTGGTAATATTGATTTACGAAAATAATAATCATTTCAAATCGTCACGCTCAAAAATGATTCTTAAAATACAGATTTACAATAATTTCAAAGAACTTTTTTTATTTTTTAGTGGACACTAGTGATATTTTATATTAAAATTTTTCACCACATTTTAATCATGAGGCTTGAAAATAATATTTGTTCAAAGTACATTTTCAAATGATTTTGCCTATTATGTTAATTTTTGTGCTAAATTTGATTAATATAATTCAAATTATTATGAAAAAAAGCTACTACTTTATCATGTTGGTTTTAATATTTTCTTCAAATTTATATTCTCAAAAAGTATTGTCATTCAATAATTCAAGCAATTCTAAAATAAATCTATCTAAGAATTTTAAAAACTATAAAATTTTAAAATTAGATAACGAAATGCAGAAGATTTCAAACGGAGAATCTATTACAATTAATTACCTCAAAAATTATTCATTTGCTTTAAAAGAAAATAAAATTATTTCTGATAATTATATTTTGAGTTTAAAAACTGAAAATGGTTTGGAAAGAAAGTCTATTCAAGATATTAATTTTGATGGAAAGTATTATACAAATCAAGATTTTTCAAAAGATAATCAATTTGTTTTTTCTACTTTCGAAAATACAATTTCAATTTATATTAAAAACTCAAATTCAGAATTTTATATAGAATCGCTTTCTAGATTCGATAAAAAGGCAAAATCAGATGAGTATGTATTTTACAATGCTAAAGATATTATTTCTGAAAATTTAGACTGTGGAAATCCTAATATAGATTCAAATAAAATTCAAAATTCTGATATTTCAAATAAAAATAATTTGATTGGTGGTTGCAAAACTGTAGAATTGGCTATTTCAATGGATTATAATTTTTATAACACCTATAATTCAGTAAATGCATCTATTGATAGAACTTTGCAACTTTTAAATTTAACGCAAGCCAATTTTACAATTGCCAACGGTTTGTCTGATAATGTTCAATTTTTGGTCACAGAACATTATATTGTGACTTGCCCAGCCATGTGTAATTATTGGTTGCCAACACTTGAAATTTATGATAATTATAATGCCTTTAGTTCAAATGCGTCCAAAATATTTGTAAACTCGTATGATATAAAAGTTCATTTCCAACCGCAAGGTGGTACTGGTTCTATTATAGGTTTGGGTTCTTATGTAATGTGTGGAACATCTGGGACTGCAGTTGTAAAAAACTATGCAAATGATACAAATTTAACGCGATGCATACTTTCTCATGAATTGGGTCATAATTTTGGTTGTGTTCACAATACAGATATTATGGCAGCAATAATTAGTTTAAGCAACAATTGGTCTGGAACTTCTATAACATCAATTAACAATTCTTTGAATACATTGAGTTGCATATCCAATTGTAGTGCAACTATTTGCGACAATAAGAAAGTTGTTGATGCAAATGTTGTAGTCGACAATACAAATAATAAAATAAATGTATCATGGCTCGCAGAAATTGGAATTGATTTCAAAGTTCGATTGTACAACAATTCCAACAACACTTGGTCTGGATATACTACGTTTTCTTATCCAGCAAATTCTACTTTTTATAATTTTACACCAGTTTACTGTATGGATAATTATAGAGTGGAAATAACACCATTTTGTGGAACTATAAAAGGAATTTCGGAACAAATTGCTGTACAAACTAGTAAAACTGTGGCTGCGCCTACCTTAAGTTTTAATTACCTTCCTACCACTGCTTTTTGTGGATCTAGAACTCAAACTTTTAGTGTAACTGCGATTGATGGTGGAACTTCACCAGTTTATGAATGGAAGTTGAATGGCAGTGTTGTAGGTACAAATTTACCCAATTATTCTTCAAATACCTTTTTAAATAACGATGTTTTGAGCTGTAAACTTACAAGTAATGCTTCTTGTGTAGCAACTCCAAATGCAACTGTATCTACTATTTTAAATGTAATAACACCTACGGTTTTATCAAATTCCATCAGTGTGACACAATCTATAATTTGCGCAGGAACTTCGGTTACTTTTACTGCAACAGGAACAAATGTTGTTGGCGCAAATCCTTACTATGCTTGGTATTTGAATGGTCAACCGTACAATGGAGGAACTGGCGGTCCTGGAGGTCAAGGTGGAGGCGGTCCTGTTTTAACTTTAATTCCAGCTGCAGATGGCGATGTTTTTACTTGTGTTTTGTATGATTCGCAAGGCTGTCATTTTCCAACTTCTGGTGGATTGGGAGGAAGTGAAGGAGCAACTAGTAATTCAATTGCCATTACTATTCAAAATCCGTGTACACTTGCTAATTCAGAATTTGATTTTTCTAATGTTTCCTATTATCCGAATCCTGTAACAAAGGAATTAAATATAGTTCAAAAAGAACAAATTTCAGAAGTAAGTTTTTATTCTGTTTTGGGTCAAAAAGTACTTATTAAACAAATAAATTCTAACAAAGCATTAATTGATGTTAGCAGTTTATCGAGTGGCACTTATTTTATTAAAATTGATTCGGAAGGAACCAATAGAAACATTAAAATTATAAAAGAATAAAATTATATATTTAACCCGTTGGGTGTAATTATTTTTTACAGCTAAATTATTACGATTTTGTCACACTGAGCTTGTCGAAGTGTCTTTTAATTGGGTCTTCGACAAGCTCAGACTGACATTTTCGTTTTAATAGATTTTATATTCAATTAAAAATCATTTTTTTAGTTAATTTAAGTAATTGCACCCAACGGGTTATATATTTAAATCAATTCGAACATTATAATTATTTAAATTCGAGATTGCATCTTTGGATTTATAATCGAAAATTTCTTCGTGAACTTGTTTTTCTTTTCGAATTGCAATCATTTTGATACAATTGTAAAAACGTCGAATGTCTACGTGAGTAGATAGAATAAGTCCAGGAACTGAAACATTTATTCCATCTGTATTTTTAGAAACCATAGTGAAATAGCTCGAGTTGCAGTGTTTGACAACTCCAGTTTGGATGTTTTCTGCTTCAACCCGAATGCCAACTATCATGGAACTTTTGCCTACATAATTGATGCAAGCTTTCATGGTGACTAATTCTCCAACTTCTATTGGATTTAAAAAATCGACCGTATCTACAGAAGCCGTGACACAATAATTTCCTGAAAATTTTGAAGCGCAGGCAAAAGCAATTTGATCGAGTAATGATAAAATATAGCCTCCATGAATTTTTCCTGAAAAATTGCTATGTGATGGCAACATTAATTCTGAAATCGTTACTTTTGATGCTTTTACAGTTTTAAAAATTGTATCCATTTATTTTACTTTAAATGGAGAATCTTCTTTGACTACTTCTGTTACAAAATATTTTGTATCGCCCCACCAAGCGAATGTTGAATATTTTTCTACGTAAGTCACTTTTACATATTCGCCTTGCAAATCTTTCATTTGTTGGATTACTTTTTCTTCGCTATCCAAAACAGAAAATTTAAAAATTTGAGCCCCAGCAATACCTTGACTTAGCTCGCCTTCCCAAGTTTTAAAAATCATTCCTTTATTACTTATTTTAATCAATTCTCCAGATCGATAACCTTCGCTAAAAGAGGCGTAGTACATAATGGCAAAGTATCCAGAGATGCCAAGAATGATAGTGGCAATAAGAATGAGAATTATTTTTTTCATGAGTTTTTAATTTAAAAGATTATTATCGTTATTTTCGGCTCTATTAATTATACTGTCTGGCAAAGATTTTTTGGCTTTTGCGCCCATTTTTTTTAATTTTTCAACGCTGGTAATTAGATTGCCTTTTCCTTCCACCAGTTTATTCATGGCACCAGAATATTCTACTTTCGATTCATCAATTTTTTTTCCAATTCGAATTAAATCAGCTACAAAACCTTCAAATTTATCATACAGCGCTCCCGCTTGACGCGCAATTTCCAAGGCATTTTCTTGCTGTTTCTGGTTTGCCCACATACTGTCAATAGTGCGTAATGTGGCAAGCAAAGTTGATGGTGTTACTATAATAATATTCCTTTCAAATGCTTTATTATACAATGTGGTTTCTTCATTCAAAGCCAATGCAAATGCAGGTTCTATGGGAATAAAAAGCAATACAAAATCAGGACTTTCAATATTGTATAAATCTTGATAATTTTTATCGCCTAGTTGTTCAACATGTCTTTTAATCGCGTTTACATGTTCTTTTAAATAAATTGGTTTTAGGGCATCATCTTCTTCATTAATGTAGCGTTCGTAAGCGGTTAAGGTTACTTTTGAATCTACAATCATTTTTTTTCCATCTGGCAAATTGATAACTACATCTGGAAAAACACGATTTCCATCTTGAGTTGTGAAACTTTGTTGGACTTCATATTCACGTCCTTTTTCCAAACCTGACTTTTCTAAAACTCGTTCTAAAACCAGTTCGCCCCAATTGCCTTGCATTTTGCTATCGCCTTTTAATGCTTTGGTCAAATTTAAAGTTTCTTTACTCATTTGCGCATTCATCTCGCTCAAGCCTAATATTTGCTGACGTAAAGCCGCATGATAATCGATGCTTTCTTTGTGTGTATCTTCCACTTTTTTTTCAAAAAGATGAATTTTATCTTGCAAAGGAGACAAGATATTTTTCATGTTTTCCTTGTTTTGTTCTGTAAATTTATTGGTTTTTTCTTCTAGAATTTTGTTAGCTAAATTTTCAAACTCTTTTGTAAATTTTTCTTGCAATTGTTCAACTTGCTCCTTTTGTTCTTTGTTTTTCTCCCAAAGATTCTCAAAATCGGCTTCTTTTTTAGTAAGTTGAATATTTACAGATTCTTTATCGTTTCGAAATTGTTCTTTATCTGAGTTTGATAGTTGCAATTGTGTTGTTAGAAATGTTTTATCTACATTATTTTGCAAAATTAAATTTTTTACATTTTCCTCCAATACTAATTTCTCAGCCTTGGATTTTGCCGAAAAAATAATCTTCCCAAGATATATTCCAATGGATAAAGCAATAATAAAAATGAATAAAAATAGGAATATATCTGACATAGAATTACTTTTTGTAAGTTTGTAAATTTAAACAAAAGTTTTTGAGTTTTAGTTTCAATATTTAACTTAATTTTTACAAATGGATAATAAATCAGATAAAGCCAAATTAATTTTATCAGCCATAATTTCTACATTAGGCTGGTTTGCTGTTTTTTTACAACTTTATTTGATTATTGAAAACAGAGTAGCTTCGGTTCCTGAAACAATCGTTCGTTTTTTTAGTTTTTTTACTATACTAACCAATATTTTAGTAGCTTTTTGTTTTACTATTCTTTGGATAAAACCAAAAAATAAATTGGAATTATTTTTTTTAAGCAACAAGACTTTAACAGCCATTACATTATATATTTTAATAGTTGGAATTGTGTACAATTTGATTTTGCGGTTTTTATGGGCTCCAACTAGTTGGCAAAAAATTGATGATGAGATATTGCATTTAATAATTCCTATTTTGGTTTTAATTTATTGGTTTAAAAGTGTTGATAAGAAAAATTTAGAATATAAAAATATTTTGCCATGGCTTATTTATCCTTCATTATACCTTGTATACACATTAATTCGCGGGCATTTTTTTAATTTTTATCCTTATCCTTTTGTGGATGCGATTCAATTAGGATATAAAGCAGTTTTTACAAATAGTTTTTTTATGGTTTTGGCTTTTCTAATTGTTGGGATTTTATTAATTGGAATTTCAAAGATTTTAAATAAAGGAAAATTATAAAATGCCCAATCAACGTCATTTTTTATTGCATAAACCTCACGGATATTTATCACAGTTTGTTTACGAATTAAAACGAAAAAAGAAATTGCTTGGAGAATTGTACCCATTTCCCGATGGAACAATGGCTATTGGTAGGCTAGATGAAGATTCTGAAGGTTTACTTTTATTGACCACCGATGGTAAAATGAGTGAATTGGTAAGAAGTAAAAAAGTAGAAAAAGAATATTTTGTTCAAGTAGATGGCATAATTAATCAAGAAGCCATTGAGAAAATAAAATTGGGTGTAGAGATTGGTTTCGATGGCTCGAAATACATTACAAAACCTTGTCAATCTTATATTATTGATGAAATTCCTGATTTTGGATTAAGAGCAAAAAAAATTAGAGATGAACGCCATGGACCAACCTCTTGGGCTTCAATAACTGTAACTGAAGGAAAGTTTCGTCAAGTTAGAAAAATGACCGCTGCTGTTGGATTTCCAACATTGAGATTGATTCGTGTGCGAGTTGGAAATATACTTTTGAATGATTTGAAAGCAGGTGAGGTTGAAGAAGTTTCAACTTTCCAATTAACCAAATAACCAAATTCGCAATTATGCTTAACATAGTTTTAATAGAACCCGAAATACCCAATAATACTGGGAATATTGGTCGTTTGTGTGTAGGAACAGGCAATAAACTTCATCTGATTCATCCGTTTGGGTTTCAAATTACTGACAAAAATTTGAAACGTTCAGGATTAGATTATTGGGTGCATTTGGATGTGAAAGAATACCAAAATATTCCAGAATGGATAACGCAAATTCCTGATAAATCTCGGGTTTTTTTATTTAGTTCACATGCCAAAATATCCTATTATGAGGCCGAATTTCAAGAAGGTGATTGGCTAGTTTTTGGTAAAGAAAGTGTGGGCTTGAGCCAAGAAGTTCTCGACTTATTCCAAAACCATTTGACAATTCCCATGTCTGGATTGATAAGAAGTTACAATATTGCCAATTCTGTAGCTTTTGTAGTTGGTGAAGCCAGAAGACAAATTCTTCTAAATCCCTAAATAATTATTGGGTGTAATTTGCAATAATTCTGTTTTTATTTCATTGGAAACATCCAAGGTTTTTATAAAATTATGAATAGCACTTTTGTCAATTGCAATATTGGTTCTTGTCAATTCTTTCAAGGCTTCATAAGGATTTGGATAACTTTCTCTTCTTAAAATAGTTTGAATGGCTTCTGCAACCACTGCCCAATTTTTATCTAAATCTTCAGCAAATTTAGATTCGTTTACTATCAATTTGTTTAAACCTTTCAAAGTAGCTTCAAAAGCAATTAATGTGTGACCCATAGGAACACCAATATTTCTTAAAACTGTACTATCGGTCAAATCACGTTGCAATCTTGACAACGGCAATTTTGCAGATAAATGTTCAAAAATAGCATTGGCAATACCCAAATTTCCTTCAGAGTTTTCAAAATCAATCGGATTTACTTTGTGCGGCATAGCAGATGATCCAATTTCACCAACTTTTATTTTTTGTTTGAAATATTCCATCGAAACATAAGTCCAAATATCTCTGTCCAAATCTATTATAATGGTATTTATTCTTTTTAATGCATCAAAAAAAGCTGCAAAATGGTCATAATGTTCAATTTGTGTGGTAGGGAAGGAATGATGCAAACCCAAAGTTTCTTCAACAAAAGTATTTCCAAATTTTCTCCAATCAATTTGTGGATAAGCCACATGATGTGCATTATAATTTCCTGTAGCGCCACCAAATTTTGCTGCAAAAGGTATGTTGAATAACAATCGCATTTGTTCTTCCAATCGTTCTACAAAAACACCAATTTCTTTACCCAAACGAGTAGGAGAAGCTGGCTGTCCGTGGGTTCTTGCCAACATTGGAATATTTTGCCATTCAATACTTAAATCTTTTAATTTGGAGATTAATTCAACCAAAGATTTTAAATATACTTTCTCAAACGCCTCTTTGGTAGAAAGTGGAATGGCTGTATTGTTAATATCTTGGGAAGTCAATCCGAAGTGAATAAATTCTTTATATTCCGAAAGTTCCAATTTTTCGAACGCCTTTTTTATAAAATATTCTACCGCTTTCACATCGTGATTGGTAGTTTTTTCGGTTTCTTTAATCCAAACCGCGTCATCAGTCGAGAAATTTTTATAAATATTTCGTAAACTTTCAAATATATTAGAATTTACTGTGGAAAGTTGCGGTAATGGAATTTCGCAAAGTGAAATAAAATATTCAATTTCAACTAAAACTCTATATTTGATGAGTGCTTCTTCAGAAAAATAAGTAGATAGCGATTTGGTTTTACTTCTATATCGACCGTCAATTGGAGAAACTGCGTTTAATTCTGTTAGTTGCATTTTTGGAAAATTGTTTTTTGAAATGCAAAGATAATTAGATTTCAGATATTAGATTTCAGATTTCAGATTTTATTGAGATTAATTTCTACAATTGCCATTTTATCGCATTTTCTCCAACTCTTTTTGCAATGTTTTCATTCCTTTTGATGCAACGGCTTCAATAATTTTTAAAGGATTTGGCAAATCATATACGGTGGCTGGTTTTGGATCAATATAATAAACTGGAATGTTTTCACTGGCGAAATTCATCAAACTTGCAGCTGGATATACTTGTAGAGAAGTTCCAATTATGATAAGAATATCTGCTTTCTCAACTATTGAAACTGCTGCTTCAATGGCTGGAACATCTTCGCCAAACCATACAATATGTGGTCGGAGTTGGTGTCCGTTTGCATCAAAATCCGATACATTTAAATCTTCTGTCCAATCTAAAATATGATTTTTATTGGCTGTGCTTCTTACTTTTACAAGTTCTCCATGCAAATGCAACACTTTTGTGCTTCCTGCTTTTTCGTGCAAATTGTCAACATTTTGGGTGATGATATGAATGTCGAAATCATTCTCTAATTCGGCCAATATGATATGTGCTAAATTTGGTTTTACAGTTTTTAATTCTTGACGTCTTTTATTGTAAAAGTCAAGCACCAATTCTGGGTTTTTTTGCCAACCTTCGGGTGTGGCTACATCCATGACATTATGACCTTCCCATAATCCATCGCTATCACGAAAGGTTTTGATACCGCTTTCGGCACTAACTCCTGCACCTGTAAGAACTACTATTTTCTTTTTCATATTTATCATTTTAAATCTTCATGATCTATTTAATTG
>NZ_JANLVD010000219.1:0-2882 GCF_031363805.1 Flavobacterium sp.
AAAACCTACCAAGATTTGGTTTTTAAAATTGCAGATCAATTAAATGTTCCAAGACCCAAATATTATGCTTCAAAATTATTAATGAGTTTCGGTTGGAAAATGGATTGGTTTTTAAATATTTTCTTTGGTAAAAAACGATTATTGACTAAAGATTTAGCATCATCATTGCACACAACCGATTTGTATTCTAATAAAAAAATTGTTGAGAAATTAAACTATGAGTTTGAAAGTATTGATGACTTTATTTCGCAACTGGAATAATTTTTTTTAAATCCTTAATCTTCTTTTCTTTCAGTTTTTTTGTTATTAAAAGCAAAGAATCCTTCGTTTTTTTAGTTTTGATTTTGGTTTCTCGACTGATAATGGTGTCAATATTCTTTTTTTCTAAAACTAATTTATCACTTACTTTTTGATACATTATTTTGTATGCTTCAATATCTGAGGCATAGTATTTACTATTTTGAGCAAACTGCAAACTGTCTATTTTATATTTCTGATAAATATATGTTTTTGAATTGATGCTATTTTTGCTTAATTTTTCTGGGCTATAACTTTTCAAGGCTTGCAACACAGCCAAATCATACAAAATTTTTTCCATTACCTCTTTTTCAATTGGTTTTTCTGGTTTCGGAATTTCAGTTTTACTATTGCAAGCTACAATCGTAAATATCAATAAATATAAAATCGTTTTATTCATGTGCTATCTATTAAATTCCAATCGCTTACCAACTTTAATATCTTTAATTTTAGAATTATGATACACCAATTCTCCATTTACAAAAGTATGCGTAATTCTTGAATTAAAAGTATAATTTTCAAACGGAGACCAACCACATTTGTATAAAATATTGTCTTTGTTTGGACGCCAAGGCATTCCTGTATTTACGATAACCAAATCGGCATAATGTCCCACTTTTATAAAACCACGACGGTCAATTTTAAAAATTTTCGCTGGATTGTGCGCCATTTTTTCTACTATTTTTTCGATAGATATTTTTCCTTGATGATATGCCTGAAACATAGCTACAACTGCGTGTTGTACTAGTGGCCCACCTGATGGTGCTGTTGTATATGGATTTTGTTTTTCTTCAAGTGTGTGTGGCGCATGATCTGTGGCTACAACATCAATTCGATCATCGAGAAGTGCTTTCCAGAGTGCATTTTTATCAGCTTCTGTTTTTACTGCTGGATTCCATTTAATTAAAGTTCCTTTTTTGGCATAATCATCATTTGTAAAAAACAAGTGATGTATACAAACTTCTGCGGTAATTTGTTTGTCTTCCAAGAGTGTTTTATTGGTAAACAAATCCAATTCTTTGGCTGTTGAAATATGAAAAACGTGCAATCTTGCTCCTGTTTTTTGTGCTAAAGCCACCGCTTTTGACGACGAGAGATAACAGGCTTCTTCGCTACGAATTAAATGATGAAATTCCATAGGAATATTTTCGCCATATTCTGCTTTGTATTTTTCCAGATTGTTTTTGATGGTTTGTTCATCTTCACAATGCACTGCAATAAGCATTTTGGTCGAAGAGAATATTTTTTCCAAAACTTCTTCATTGTCAACCAGCATATTTCCTGTAGATGAACCTAAAAATATTTTAATTCCAGCTACATTTTTCGGATTTGTTTTTAAAACTTCTTCCAAATTATCGTTTGTTGCGCCCATCATAAAAGAATAATTGGCATGCGAAGTTTCTGAAGCTATTTTATATTTCTGCTCCAATAATTCTTGAGTCACTGCATTTGGAACCGTATTTGGTTGCTCAATATAAGATGTAATGCCGCCAGCAACAGCTGCTTTAGATTCTGAAGCAATATCGCCTTTGTGGGTTAGTCCTGGTTCGCGGAAATGAACTTGATCATCTATTGCGCCAGGAATTAGGTAGTTTCCTTCCGCGTCAATAATTTTACAATCGGACGATTTTGGACTTATATTCTCATCAATTTCAACTATAAATTCATTTTCAATTAAAATGTCGCCTTCAAATATGGTTCCTTCATTGACAATTTTTGCATTCTTTATTAAAACTTGTTTCATTTTTATGGGTTTTTGGTTTTGGTTACTAGGTGAATGGTATGTCAAAACCTAAAACCTAGAACCCAAAACCTATTTAAAGCCTATTAAATATTTTTCTTATTCTAAGCATAATTACACCAAAAACCGCTTCTTTAATAATAGCGTTGCTCATTTTTGACTCACCTTTAGTTCTATCGGTAAAAATTATGGGTACTTCTGTAATTTTGAAGTTTTTTATAAACGTTCTATACTTCATTTCTATTTGAAACGCGTAACCTGTAAACTTTATTTCATCAAGTTTTATAGTTTCCAAGACTTCTCGTCTGTAACAAATAAATCCTGCTGTCGCATCATGAATTATCATACCAGTAATAAATCGGACATACATGGATGCAAAATAGGACATTAAAACCCTGTTGAGCGGCCAGTTTACTACATTTACACCAGTTAGATATCTTGACCCAATGGCCATTCCGGCTTCTCCAATACTACAAGCATCATACAATTTTTCTAAATCTGCTGGATTATGAGAATAATCGGCATCCATTTCAAAAATATATTGGTATGGATGATTTAAAGCCCATTTGAAACCATGAACATAAGCAGTTCCCAGACCTGATTTTATTTTTCTGGTTTCTAAGAATAAAGCTTCTGGAAATTCTTTTTGCAAGTCAGTTACTTTTTTCGATGTTCCGTCGGGTGAGTTATCGTCAACAATTAAAACATGAAATTTTTTTGGCAATGAAAAAACAGCTCGAATAATAATCTCAATATTTTCTATCTCGTTATAGGTTGGTATAATGACAATTCCGTCTTGCATAGTGTGAATTTGTAGTGCAAAAATAAACTTTTTAACACATGA
>NZ_JANLVD010000232.1:0-12558 GCF_031363805.1 Flavobacterium sp.
AATGTTAATTAAATTGTTCAAAACAATTGATTTTTATGACTGCTACCAAGCAAACGTTTCCTAAATTTATACTGGATAACATTAAAAAAAATGAGTATGTACTTGAGCCAAGATGAAGACGATTATAGCTTATCCTTATCAAAATTTGAATCGATGCTAAAAACAAACAAAGTGTTGTTTTTTGATTCAGAAGAATTTGAGGATATTATTTTACATTATTTAGATATCGGAAAACCAGCTTTAGCCAAAAAAGCATTAAAATTAGCACTCGAACAGCATCCAAAATCAACAGGTTTAAAACTTGTACAAGTAGAAATGCTTGTGTATGACGATAAATTAGACATAGCCGAAAAAATGCTCAATGAGCTTTATGCTATTGAACCCACAAACGAAGAAATTTTTATTCAAAAAGCCAACATCTGCTCTAAACGTGATGACCACGAAAAAGCAGTTGAATATTTAAAGATTGCTTTAAAATATACCGATGATTTTGCAGATGTATACAATCTTATTGGCATGGAATATTTATTTCTAGACGATTTGGAACTTGCCAAAGAAAACTTTATTAAGTGTCTTGAAGAAGAAGTTGAAGAGCAATCTAGTTTGTATAATGTAGTTTATTGTTTTGAATTTTTAGACCAAGATCAAGAAGCTATTGAATATGTCACAAAATATATCGATAAAAATCCATATAGTGAAATCGCTTGGCATCAGCTTGGTAGATTGCATTACGGTATAAAAAACTACCAAGAAGCATTGGTTGCTTTTGAGTATGCAACATTAATTGACGATGAATTCTTGGGTGCTTTTATGGAAAAAGCAAAAGCACTTGAAAGACTGAAACGATACGAAGAAGCTATTGAAAACTATCAGGAAACTATTAAACTAGACGATCCAACATCTTATGCGTTATTAAGAATTGGAAAATGCTATGAAAGATTAGGAAACCATGTTTCGGCATTAAAATATTACAATAAAACGGTTCATGAAGACCCACTTTTGGACAAAGGCTGGATAGCCATAACAGATTTTTATTTCCGCCAAAAAAACTTTTCGAAAGCACTTTATTATGTAAATAAAGCCATTTCAATAGATGGTGAGAATAAATTATACTGGAAACGATTTGCATCTATAAATAAATCTTTAAATTTGTTCGAAGAAGCTGAATATGGATACAGAAAAGCTGTAGAATATGGTGATGTTCAATTGGACACATGGCTTTTTTGGACAGATATTTTGCAATATTTAGGAGAGTTTGATGCCGCTATAAACACTTTATTGCAATCGACGGAGTATTTTCCAGAAGAATTTGAAGTGGAATACCGTTTGGGTGGTTTGTATTTGATGTTAAGTGAGAACGAAAAAGGAATTTTTCATTTAAGTAATGGTCTGCGACAAAGTTATAAAAATAGAAAAATTATAGAAGATTTTTTTCCTGTAGTTTGGGAGAGTCAAATCGTTCAAGAATGTGTAACAAAATATAAAAAGTAACTAGAATGAAGAATTTGTTTTTAATTTGCGCCTTATTTTCAGTATTTTTTTGTAATTCACAGGTTAATAACACAAAAATTGAAAACCCAAACACTTATTATTTTAATGAAGCCATAGAAAAACCAGCAACATTTCCTGGCGGCATGGAAGCTTTTGAAAAATTTTTCAAAGAAAACTTTGTAGTCACAGATAAAGTTCCATCTTTTAGAGAACCAATTAAAATTTTAATGGAATTTATAGTTGAAAAAGACGGCACATTATCTGCTATGAGAATAACCAGACATTTTGGTTTTGATTCAAAAAAAGAAGGTTTGCGAGTACTAGCTAAGTCTCCAAAATGGAATCCAGGCATGGAAGGCGGAAAAATAGTCCGTTCGAAATGTGAAATTTTTTGTTTCATTTAATGAAAAAACTCGGATTAATCGGCAAAAACATAAGTTACTCTTTCTCTCAAAATTATTTTACAACAAAGTTTAAATTAGAAAAAATAGACAGTATTTATTCGTATGAAAATTTTGATATTCAGAATATAAACCAATTTCCTGAAATTATAAAAAATAATTCTGACTTAATTGGTTTAAATGTTACCATTCCATACAAGGAATCCATTATTCCTTTTTTGGATGAATTATCAAGTAATGCCAAAGAAATCGGTGCTGTAAATACGATAAAAATTACAGATTCTGGAAAATTAATTGGTCACAATACAGATTATTTAGGCTTTAATAAAAGTATCGAACCATTACTCAAAAATCACCATAAAAAAGCTTTGATACTAGGAACTGGTGGAGCTGCAAAAGCAGTTGTTTTTGGTTTAAAAAAATTAAATATTGAAAGTAAATTGGTATCTCGAAATGGAGATAATGGAACTATATCTTACCAAGAATTAAATCAAGAAACTTTTCGAAACTATCAAATAATTATTAATTGTACACCACTTGGCACTTTCCCAAATGTTCAATTATTTCCAGATATTCCGTACCAAAACTTTACCTCAAAACACATTGCTTTCGACCTTATTTACAATCCTGAAAAAACAGAATTTTTAAGAAAAGCAGAAAGCAACAGAGCCATTATTCAAAATGGGTATAATATGCTAATTTTTCAAGCTGAGGAAGCTTGGCAGATTTGGAATCAGTAATTATTTATTTTTTTGATCTTTCATTTTAGCCTTTCTCTCTTCTTGCGATTCAATATAAGCTTTGTATTGCTCTTCAGAAAGTAATGTTTTCATTTCAGCATTTTTTTCGCTTCTAATAGATTTCATGCTTTTTAATTTATCTCTTTTATTAACATCACTATTCTTAACAGCTTTCATTTTTAAACCATACTTTTTCGTGATTTCTTTAAAAGTAATTTCTTGAGTGTCCGATAATGCCAATTTTTCCTTGGCCATTTTCATCTCTGCAACCATTTCAGCTTTTTTGTCATTTTCCTGAGCACTTATCACATTGGAATTCAACGAAAGTAAAAAAGTAATAATTAGGGCAAATTTCAAATTTTTCATTGTATCAATTTTAATTTATAATAGATAGACATATTAGTTTTGAAAAGGTTTAATGAGATAGTACTAAAATTAAAACCTCATCAAAGTACAAATTATTAATATTATAATAAAAATTAAATAAAAACGAGTATAAATAAAGCTTTTACTTTTCATTTTGCTCTGTTTTTAGTAACTTCGGCGTCAAACAACTGTAAAAATTTTGCACAATGCAAGAAGAAGAACATGATAACCTGTCGCAGACAGATGGAAACAAAGCACAAGAGTCAATAGTAGAAAATCAAAGTGCTGAAAATAAAGCAATTGAAGAAATTCAAAATTTAAATGCCGAAGTGAGCGAAGATGCAAGTGCACATGACAATCATGATGAACCCATGCAGAACTATGAAGCATTGTCAATGGAAAATTTGGTTGACGAGTTAGAAAAGCTCATTTCAAGTGACAAAATAATGTCTGTTAAAAATCATGTGGAAGAAATAAAATCTGCATTTTTATCAAAATACAATCACTTCATTGAAGAAAAAAAAGAAGAATTTATTCATGAAAACCCTGAATCAGCAACAGAATTTGAATATCATTTTCCATTAAAATCTAAATTTGATACGGCGTATAATAATTTTAGAACTAAAAAGAACAACCATTTCAAGAGTTTAGAATCTGACCTAAAATTAAACTTACAAACTCGATTGGCTTTGATTGAAGAGCTAAAAACATTGATAAATCCTAGCGAAAATATAAAAGATAGTCTCAAACAATTTAACGATTTGCGTGAGCGTTGGAAAACTGCTGGCGGAATTCCTAAAGACAAATACAATCATGTTTGGAACAATTATCATTTTCATGTCGAAAATTTTTATGATTATTTGCATTTGGATCGTGAAGCTAGAGACATTGATTTTAAACATAATTTGGAAGCCAAGTTAAAAATAATTGCCCGAACACAAGAACTTATAAATGAAGTCGATGTGATGAAAGCTTTTAGAGAATTGCAATCATTGCACAAAATTTGGAAAGAAGATATTGGTCCAGTTTCGAGAGAAAAAAGAGAAGAAATTTGGGAGATTTTTAGTGAATTAACCAAACAAATGCATGACAAACGTGAAGCCATTTTTGCAATACAACGCGGAAGCGAAGTTGATAATTTGGCCAAAAAGAAAGAAATTATTGCCGAAATTGAAACTATAGCTACACAAAAAGTAGACATACATTCAGGCTGGCAAGTTTTAGTTGACAGAGTGGAAGCCTTGCGTGAGCAATTTTTTAGCGCTGGAAAAGTTCCAAACGATGTAAATGAACAAACTTGGAGCGAGTTTAAAAGTGCTGTTCGGAATTTTAATATTCATAAAAATTCTTTTTACAAGGACATAAAAAAGGACCAACAAACCAATCTTGATAAAAAAAATGCACTTGTAGCCCGTGCAAAAGAATTGCAAGAAAGCACAGATTTTAATGTTTCTACTCCAATCATGAAAAAAATTCAAGAGGAATGGAAGCAAATTGGCCATGTACCTAGAAAATATTCAGATACCGTTTGGAGTGCATTTAAAACAGCTTGTAATCATTATTTTGACAGGTTGCATGCAGAAAAAAATGAAAGTGAAGCCGTTGAAATTGAAGCATTTGATAAGAAAAAAGAATACCTTGAAAAACTAAAAGATTTTCAATTGGTAGGAACACACAAAGAAGACTTAGACGCTATAAAAGTCCACATTGAAGCTTGGAAAAATATAGGCAAAGTTCCTTTTGCGAGACGACATATTGAAGGCAAATTCAATAAAATTTTAGATACTTTATTCGAAAAACTGAGTTTGAGTAAAAAAGATACTGAAATGATGCGTTTTTCCAACAGACTAGATCAACTTTCTGAAGGAAACGATACTAAAAAAATTGATGGTGAGAAGATTTTCTTAATGAGAAAAGTTGATGAAGTTCAAAACGAAATTTTTCAATTGGAAAATAACATACAGTTTTTTGCAAAAGCCAAAAAAGACAGTCCAATGGTTCTTGAAGTGATGAAAAATATCGAGAAACAAAAAGAAGAGTTGGCTACTTGGAAAGAAAAATTAAGACAAATTAGGAGTTTGTAAGATTTATAAATTATATTTAAAAGCACAAAATTCAGTTTGAATTTTGTGCTTTTTTATTCTTTAACAATAACGATAGAAGCTTTGAATCCAGTTGCTAGATTCCATTGATTCGAAGATATTAAAACCCCTTTTTCATCATAAACTTGAAATTCCGCAGTATTTGGTCCAGATGTTCCTTGATTTAAAGCCATGAATTCAACCTTATTAAACCCTTTTTGTAGCGGTAAGTTTAATTCTTGAAAATTTCCACCCAAACGAACTTCGTAAACAACTACTTTATCATTGACCAATACTCGAATCACATCGCCATCTACAAGACCAAAATCACGGTATATTATTCCGACAGCATTTGTACCAGTTCGAAATTCACCAAGAAACTGATTTCCTCGAAATGGAATGGTACTTTCATCATCATTGACTTTGGTTGGATTCAATTTTTTTTCATATGGTAATCCAGGATCCAAATCGCTAACAACAGAATTAAACTGATTTGGATTGGTGAGTTTAGGAGCATCGTATGTTTTTGGTGCACTTTTAAATTTTGTTATTTCGAAAGGTTTTGAAATAGAATACTGCGGTGTAGATTCAGCCTTTGGTTTGCTTTTTACTTCAAATTTATTTTCAACTTTAGGAAATGCCAAAGACGGAATAGCCGAATCGTTTTGTCCAAAAACGCTTATCGAAAAAAAAATGAATAAAATTATAAACTTAAATAACCTCATTTGGTAAATATATCAAAAATTGTTCCAATTAAACTTGAATGGGAATATCAAAAATCAATTTCAAAAAATCATTTTCAATTTCAAAAATCAATTTCAATTTCAAAAATCAATTTTCTTAAAACTGAACACTGATCACTGAACACTACATTTTCTTAGCTTCATTCCAGAAAACATCCATTTCTGCTAATGTCATATCCATTAAAGGTTTGCCTATTTCGTCTGCTTTACTTTCCAAATACTGAAAACGCTTAATAAATTTTTTATTAGTTCGCTCCAAAGCATCTTCTGGATTAATGTTCAAAAATCGAGCATAATTTATCATTGAAAACAAAACATCGCCAAATTCAGCTTCCATTTTGTCTTGGTTTCCCGCAGCAACTTCAACCTGAAACTCAGATAATTCTTCCTCAACCTTATCCCAAACCTGATGCGATTCTTCCCAATCAAAACCCACACCTTTTACTTTTTCCTGAATTCTCGAAGCTTTTACCAAAGCTGGTAAACTCTTGGGAACACCCTCCAAAACAGATTTTTTACCTTCTTTTAGTTTCAATTTTTCCCAGTTTTGTTTCACTTCTTCTTCATCAGCCACAACAACATCACCATAAATATGTGGGTGACGGTGAATTAATTTATCACAAATTTCATTCGCCACATCTGCCATATCAAAACTATTGGTTTCGCTACCAATTTTGGCATAAAAAACAATATGCAACAACAAATCTCCAAGTTCTTTTTTAACTTCTTCCAGATTATTATCCAAAATGGCATCGCCCAACTCATAGGTTTCTTCGATGGTCAAATGGCGTAAAGTTTGCAACGTTTGCTTCCTGTCCCAAGGGCATTTTTCGCGCAACTCATCCATAATGTTGAGTAATCTTCCAAAAGCATCCAGTTGTATTTGTCGTGAATTCATTATATTAATTTGTTTGAAGCGAATGGCTTGGGCATTTTTACAATCCTTGTTCCTGCTGTACGTTTCAATCTTTTTTAAAATGTAACACTTCGACAAGCTCAGTATGACATTTTAAAAAAGGATTTACACTTCCATCAGGGCTATTCGATAATTTATTCGCGTACTTTGATCTTTACATTAAAATCTTGATGGTAAAAATAACAAATCCCGCAAATGAAATTCAAATGCAGGACTTATATTTTTGTTAAAAAGGCAAAATGTCGAAAGTCTTAAAGTCGAAAGTCATAAAGAGTTTACGACTTTAACATGTTATGACTATAAGACGAATCACTATTTTTTAGTTGACTTCGTAGCTTTTTGCGCTGGTGCTTTTTTAGCAGCGGCCATTCCAGCATTTTTAGGCGCTACTGTTTTTGGCACTTTTACTGCTTTAGCTTCCGTTGAAGCACCGGTTTTTTCAGATTTTTCTTCTTTTGCTTCAATTTTTGCTGGTTCCTCAGCCGAAACCAACCCTTTGGCTTGTAGAATATTGTACCAATTGATTACTTTTTTAATATCTGAAGCATAAACTCTATCTTGATCGTAATCTGGTAAAATTTCTAAAAAGTAAGCAGCCAATTGCACTTTATCATCTTTAAAAGCTGGTGTTGGACCATTGTTTTCTTTCTTGGCAATACTTCTCATTACATCAACCAAAGGTTTTTCTTCTGTAGTAGTATACATTGATACTTCCGAAAGTAAACTCACATTGCTACGCAAACCTACTGTTATTCTTTTTCCGTCTATAAATGATTCTGCTACAAATCCAGTTCTTGTTTGTACTTTCAAAGAGTATAATCCTGGTTTTCCAGAAATAGCTAATATTTTTTCTAAATTCATTTTTATTGTTTAATCGTTGAATCGTTATTTTGTAATATCGAAAATACTAAATTTATTAGTATAAACTATCTTTTTTTTGTTACTAATTTCATTCTATAATCTGGACGCGCTTTGCCTTCCATTATATTTTGTAACTTCTTTTTAATCAATTGTTTCTTAAAAGTAGAAATCTTATCCGTAAATAAAATTCCTTCAATGTGGTCGTATTCATGCTGAATTACTCTAGCAATTAATCCATCATATACTTCTGTTTTCTTGTTGAAGTCTTCATCAAAATATTCAATCGTAATTTTTTCGTTGCGATAAACATCTTCACGCACATCTGGAATACTCAAACATCCTTCATTAAATGACCACTCCTCACCTTCTTCGGAAATCATTTTAGCATTTATAAATGTTTTTTTGAAACCTTTTAATAACGCAGCTTCTTCTTCTGAAATGTCATCACTATCGCTAAAAGGATCAGTATCTACAATGAAAATTCTGATAGGCAAGCCTACTTGAGGCGCAGCCAAACCAACACCCGATGCGTTGTACATCGTATCATACATATTCTGTATGGCTTCATTTAAATTTGGATAATCTTTGGAAACCTTTTCGCAAACCTTGCGTAAAACTGGGTCGCCGTAACCTACAATTGGTAATATCATTTTATTAGTATTCAATGTTCAGTATTCAGTATTCAATGATTAGTAATAAAAAAATCAGGGAACAACAGAGTTGAAACTTTTAATTCGACTGCAAAAGTAAATAATTTATAACAATTGTCATAAAACTTAACACTTCAATTTTAAAACTTGATTGGTTTTTTCTCTAATGGCATCGCACAAAATTGGGTTTTCGTTCACAGATTGTCCAAATGAAGGAATTATTTCTTTAAATTTTGTTTGCCAAGCCTCAGTTTTTGATTCATTTGGAAAACATTTCTGAATCAAATCTATCATAATAGAAACTGCTGTCGATGCGCCAGGCGATGCACCTAACAAAACACAAAGTGATCCATCTTCTGCAGAAACAACTTCTGTTCCAAATTCGAGAATTCCTCGACCTTCCGCATCTTTTTTGATTACTTGAACTCGCTGTCCTGCATTTTCCAAAATCCAATCTTCTTTTTTTGCCGATGGAACATATTCTTGCAAAGCTTTCAATCTATCGTTTGAAGATTGAAATACTTGTTCTAGAAGGTACTTTGTCAATGGAATATTATGAATTCCTGCGGAAAGCATTGGTTTTATGTTGTTTAATTCAATTGATTTTACCAAATCGAAATACGAACCATTTTTCAAAAATTTGGTAGAAAAACCAGCGTATGGACCAAAAAGCAAAGCTTTTTCACCATCAATCATTCTAGTGTCAATGTGTGGAACTGACATAGGTGGCGCGCCAACAGATGCTTTCCCATATACCTTGGCTCCATGTTTTTTAATCACTTCTGGATTTGTACATTTGAGCCATTGTCCACTTACTGGAAAGCCGCCAAAACCTTCGCCTTCTGGAATATTTGCTTTTTCTAATAATAAGAGTGATCCGCCACCTGCTCCAATAAAAGTAAATGGTGTATATACTTTTTTCTTTTCACCGCTTGCAATATCTTTTACTTTAATTCTCCATTTTCCATCCTCACGCTTTTTCAAGTCATAGACCTCATGATTAAAATGAGTGGTTACGCCTTCTAAAGATTCCAAATATTTAAACATACTTCGAGTTAAAGATCCAAAATTAACATCGGTACCAAATTTCATTGTAGTGGCAGCAATTTTGTCTTTGGAGTTTCGGTTTTCCATAACTAGTGGTGCCCACTCTTTTATTTGATTAATATCTTCGGAATATTGCATGGCTTTGAATAGATGATATTTTTGCAAAGCTTCATATCGTTTTTTGAGATATTCTACGTTTTCATTGCCCCAAACAAAACTCATGTGTGGCACACTCTTAATAAAATTTTCTGAATTTTGAAGCAATCCTTTTTCGACCAAGTAGCTCCAAAACTGTCTGGAAACTTCAAATGATTCAGATATTTTTAGGGCTTTTTTGGTTTCTATTGTTCCGTCTTCCAATTCGGGTGTATAATTGAGTTCGCAGAAAGCGGCATGACCAGTTCCTGCATTGTTCCAAGCATCGGAACTTTCAGCGGCGGCAATATTGAGTCGCTCAAAGATTTCAATTCTTAAATTAGGATTTAATTCTTTTAATAGTAATCCTAATGTAGCACTCATTATTCCAGCTCCTATTAAGACAATATCGGTTTCTATTTTTTGACGAGCCATTTTCTATTTAACAATTACGAATTAAAATTATGAATTTGGATTTCATCCTTCAACAAGCTCAAGATGACAATTAGATTTTACAATTATTTTCTATTTAAATAATCTTGCAACATAATAGTGGCTGAAATTTCATCAATCAAGGCTTTGTTTTTGCGTTGTTGCTTTTTAAGTCCACTGTCGATCATGGTTTGAAATGCCATTTTTGAAGTAAAACGCTCATCTACGCGTTCTATTGCCATTTCGGGAAATACATTTTTGAATTTGGTTACAAATTTTTCAATAATTTCAGTGCTTTCTGAAGGTTCTCCATTCATTTGTTTGGGTTCGCCAATGAGCACTTTTTCGACTTTTTCTTTGGAGAAATAGGCTCGCAGGAAATCAATTGCAGTTGGTGACTCAATGGTGGTTAATCCGGAAGCGATAATTTGCATTTCGTCGGTAATGGCTATTCCAGTACGCTTTTGTCCGTAATCAATGGCGAGAATTCTAGGCATTTATAGGGTTTCTTTTTATTTTATGAATCCGAAAACAAAAACTGTATTTTTAATAATATCTACTTCATAAACTGAAGTATAACCTTTAAAAACATAATCTCTTATGTTTTCATCATTGTAATAAATTGATTTTTTGAAGTGAAATGGGGTTTTGAGATCTTTTCTTAAATTCTTAAGCAATTCATTTTTAAACTTTTTTGCTGCATTTGGTTTGTCTCTTGAAATATATCTAACTTGATTTTCTAAATTTAACAAATATTCACCAGATAAATTAATTTTCGTATTCGGAGATTATTTTATCGAGATATTCATCAACTTCATCAATGGAATTTAGCTTTGCGGTGCCATTTTTTATTTTAGCTAGTTCAGCATCTAACATTTTTTTATTTGCTGCGAAAACTGGATCTTCGTTAACGATTTTAAGTTCGTTGGACGGAAAAGAATTTAGTATTTCTAAAATTTTTGCTTTTATGTTGGATTCAAATTGAATTGTGAGCGTTTCCATAGCGATACATTTTGGTAAACAAATGTACAAAATATTTCTCTAAAAAAGATAGCCTAAAACTATATAGAAATCCCTAAAACTTTATCTGACAGCCCTGATTGAAGTGGAAATCTTTTTTAAAATTGTCACACTGAGCTTGTCGAAGTGTTACAATTTTAAAAAGATTGTAATGGAAAGCAGGAATTGCCATAGTAAATATGCCCAAGCCATTCGCTTCTAAAGAAAAAGGTTTTATATTTGCTTAAAATATTTTTTTGATGATGAATTTACAACAAACCATAGAGCAAGCTTGGGAAAATCGAGCGTTATTACAAGAAGAAACAACTACAAAAGCCATTAGAGAAGTAATTGACTTACTTGATACTGGAAAATTACGTGTGGCTGAACCAACTTCAACTGGCTGGCAAGTAAACGAATGGGTGAAAAAAGCGGTGGTGATGTACTTCCCGATTCAGAAAATGGAAACTTGGGAATCTGGAATTTTTGAATACCACGATAAAATGCTTTTAAAAACAGGTTATGCCGAGAAAGGAATTCGTGTGGTTCCGCCTGCTGTGGCGCGTTTTGGCGCTTATATTTCCAAAGGTGTGATTTTGATGCCGAGCTATGTAAACATTGGTGCATATGTAGATGAAGGCACAATGGTGGATACTTGGGCTACTGTTGGAAGTTGTGCTCAGATTGGTAAAAATGTACATTTGAGTGGTGGTGTTGGTATAGGTGGCGTTTTGGAACCTTTGCAAGCGGCTCCAGTTATTATTGAAGATGGCGCTTTTATTGGTTCAAGATGTATAGTTGTGGAAGGTGTTCGTGTGGAAAAAGAAGCGGTTTTGGGTGCAAATGTTTGTTTGACGGCTTCCACTAAAATTATTGATGTTACTGGTGCTGAACCTATTGAATATAAAGGGGTTGTTCCTGCTCGTTCGGTGGTTATTCCTGGTAGTTATGCCAAAAAGTTTGAAGCGGGAGAATTTCAAGTGCCTTGTGCTTTGATCATTGGGAAACGCAAACCTTCAACAGATTTGAAAACAAGTTTAAACGATGCGTTGAGGGAATATAATGTAGCAGTTTAGTGAAAAGAATTACGAATTACGAATTAATAAGTTATAAAAATTTAAAATTGCCATTGATTTTTGTCATTGCCATTGAAATTAAATAGATGAATATAGGCTACGAAGCAAAAAGAATTTTTCACAATAAAACAGGACTTGGAAATTACAGTCGTGATTTGCTTCGGATTTTAAGTAACGAATTTCCTAAAAACAATTATTTTCTATACAATCCAAAAGTTGCCAAAAATGAATTATTTGAAGTAAATAATGTAACCGTTTTTGAGAAAAACCCGAAATCGTATTGGGCAAAAAAATTCAAGAATATTTGGAGACAAAAGGGTGTCATTAAGGATTTAATTGATGACAAAATTGAAATTTTTCATGGACTTTCTGGTGAATTGCCTTCTGGATTAAAAAAATCAAAAATTAAAAGTGTTGTTACAATTCACGATTTAATTTTTATGCGTTATCCCGAATTTTATTCTTTTTTTGATAGAAATATTCATTTTTATAAGTTCAGAAAAGCTGCCAGACAAGCAAATGTTGTCATTGCGATAAGCGAACAAACTAAGAAAGATATTATTGAGTTTTTAAGTATTGAACCATCAAAAATAAAAGTAATCTATCAAGGCTGTCAAAAT
>NZ_JANLVD010000005.1:0-5923 GCF_031363805.1 Flavobacterium sp.
CCCGAAGATTCAATTAATATTAGTTCTTTTTCTTCAAAATCAAGTTCAAAACCATCTTCCGTTTCAACCGTAATGGTTTTTCCATTTACTTTTAAAACTTTACCGTTTATAGCATCGTCAATAACAGAAATTTTATCTCCTTTTGTAAACATTACTCTTCTTTTTCTTGGTTTTTACTTGGTGTTTTGGCGCTTAATTTTGACATGCCAATAAAAAAAATAATTATTGCTGGTATTTGAATCCAAATAGTAGGTTTGGTTTGGGTCTGTTCCCAAATTAAAAGAAAGACAACAGCCAACATTGCAGTAATATAAATATATTTTAATTTCATTTTTTGAAGTAATGGCTCAAAATTAATAACTTTAAAGGATTATTTCTTTTAAAAATGATATTTTTTTTGTAAAATTGTTTAACAATTAAAGTTATGGCAACAGATGATTTTATGTTACCCTGTATGAACAAATCTATTTTTGGATTTGATTGTTTGGGCTGTGGCACACAAAGAGCTTTACTTTTAATTTTTAAAGGTGAATTTTCGGAGGCATTTTATATGTTTCCAGCCATTTACACTACTATTTTATTCTTTTTAATTTTGGCTTTTCATTTTATCGATAAATCAAGAAATTACCATAAAATAATTATAGGATTGGCAATAACCAATGCTGTTATTATGATTGTATCTTATTTTTATAAATATTCTAATCTTTAAATTAACAAACAATGCAAAAACAAAAATTACCCAATGCTACGGCTGTACTTATTCTAGGAATTTTCTCAATTCTAACCTGTTGCTGTTACGGCGTTTTAGGATTAATATTGGGAATTGTGGCTTTGGTATTGGCAAAAAAAGATTTGGCTCTATACAAAGAAAACCCTGAATTGTACAGTGATTATAGCAATTTAAACACTGGAAAAATTCTGGCCATTATTGGAATAGTTTTAAGTGGTATTTATTTGCTGACTAATGTTTTTTATTATGCAACTATTGGAGCAGCTGGAATGGAAGAAATGCAAAGACAAATGATAGAAAAATTGCAGAATAGATAATTTCTAAAATTTTCTAAAAATCAAAAATCCGTCAAGTTTCATAAACTGACGGATTTTTTATTAGTTGTAATTCTAAAAATTACTTTTCAAATTGTTTCAATGTACTTATAATAATAGAAACACAATCCAACAGTTGCTCTTCAGTCATGACCAAAGGTGGCGCAAAACGAATAATATTTCCGTGGGTTGGTTTTGCTAACAATCCGTTATCACGGAGCACCATACAAATATTCCAAGCGGTATCGCTTTCTTCAGTATCATTAATTACAATAGCATTTAACAATCCTTTGCCACGAACCAAAGTTGCAATATTGGAAGTTTGAACATATTTATCAATTTCTGAACGGAATAATTTCCCTAATCGACGGGCATTTTGAGATAAATGTTCTTCCGAAACTACATCCAAAGCAGCTATAGCTACAGCTCCTGCAATTGGATTTCCTCCAAAAGTGGAACCATGTTGACCAGGTTTTATCACATTCATAATGTGGTCATTTGCCAAAACAGCCGAAACTGGATAAGCACCACCAGATAAAGCTTTTCCAAGAATTAAAATATCTGGAGCAACATAGCTAGCTTGTTTTTCGCAAGCATTCTCGCAAGTACAATTTCCGCAAACAGCTAGTATAGAACCTGTTCTGGCAATTCCTGTTTGTACCTCATCGGCAATAAACAAAACATTGTGGGCTTCGCAAAGTGCTTTTGCTTTGGCTAAATAATCTTCACTTGGTACATAAACGCCAGCTTCACCTTGTATAGGTTCTACTAGAAATCCTGCTATATTTTTGGTTGATTTTAATGTATTTTCTAAAGCCGTTAAATCATCATATGCAATTTTGATGAAACCAGCTGTATATGGTCCAAAGTTTTTACGTGCATTTTCATCGTTTGAAAATGAAATAATTGTGGTCGTTCTTCCATGAAAATTACCATCACACACAATAATCTGCGCTTCGTTTTCGGCAATTCCTTTTTTCTCATACGCCCATTTTCTGCAAAGTTTCAAAGCGGTTTCTACAGCTTCCGCACCAGTATTCATAGGTAGTACCTTGTCGAAACCGAAATATTTGGTTACATATTCTTCGTAAACTCCCAATTTGTCATTATAAAAAGCACGAGAAGTCAAAGTCAAAGTTTGTGCTTGTTCCATCATGGCACCAATGATTTTTGGATGACAATGTCCTTGATTCACAGCAGAATAAGCCGAAAGAAAATCATAATACTTTTTCCCTTCCACGTCCCAAACATATACGCCTTCTCCACGAGCCAACACTACAGGAAGCGGATGGTAATTGTGTGCTCCGTATTTGTTTTCTAACGCAATGATTTCCTGTGAACTGATTTTTTCTAAAACTGACATACTGATATTTTTTAGCAAAAATAACAATTTAGTGGTAATAAAAAATAAAAAAAACAAATTCCAAAAGACAAAATACAAATAACAAGTAAATTCCAAAATTCAATTTTTTAAAATTCAAAAAACTATAAGTAAACCAGTTGGGTGTAATTATTTTTTATAACTAATTTTTATGGTTTTGTCATACTGAGCTTGTCGAAGTGTCATTTAGTGGGGTCTTCGACAAGCTCAGACTGACATTTTGGTTTTAACAAATTTTATTTTAACTAAAAAAATCAATTTTTAGTAATTTAATTAATTGCAACCAATGGATTAACTGTAGGTTGTTTTGGTAATTGAGATTTAAAATTTGGAATTTATTTGAATTTTGACATTTGTCTTTTGGAATTTAACCATTGTAGATTTCCAAAAGCTTTGTGACCGTATTCCAATTCCGAATGGTTGCCGTAACATTTAACTTTTTCTCAATATATTTTTGATCCAATCTTGTTTTTCCTGCGCCAACATCATATTTTATATATATTCTGCTTTTGTCAATACTGGCTTCATCGGGCTTGAATTGGCTAATTTTTAATTCGTCTAAAGCACTGTTGGTTAATTCTTTGGAAATGAACGCAACATATAGTTTTTTAATATCGTCTGTATTTTTTAAATAAGAATTGTTTTTGAAACAAGATTCTAAATCATTTTTATTAATAACAACCACTGGAACTTCGAGTCCGAGCGATCTAAAAATTTCTTGCTTGATTTGAAAACCAACTTTTGAAGGACTTTCTTCACTGGTATCTACAAAAACATTTCCAGATTGAAAATAGGTTCGTACATTCTGGAAACCTATATTTTCCAATGTGGTTTTTAAAACTTCCATTTTAATCATATTGTGACCAGAAACATTGATGCCACGAAGGAGAATGAGATGGGTTGTCATAATGTACTTTTTCTTTTTACAAAAATAACTTTTTTCATTGCTTAAAAGTAAATGTATTTTAAAAAATTGAAATTTTAAATACAAAAAAAGGCAACAAATTGTATTTACAATTATCCAAAATAAATTTTATTTACACCAATAAATTAGCGTTTCTTTTTTAATATTACTAATTTCACCAAAATTTTATAAACTTTATAATTGCAATTTATAACTAACTAAAGTTTTATATACAATTATAGATTATAAATCAATTTTTCATATGCTAAAACTATTTACAATATATTTAGGATTATGAAAAAAAATGACCTTATTAAGTCCAAAAATGAATTTCCTGTTGTAGGAATTGGCGCCTCTGCTGGTGGACTTAGTGCATTTAAAAAACTATTGCACTCCATTTCAAAAAATTCTGGAATGGCCTATGTACTTGTACAACATCTAGATCCTAACCATGAAAGCATATTGGCTGGGTTGCTTCAAAAAGTGACTGAAATACCAGTTTTGGAAATTACCGATGAAATAAAAGTTTTACCCAATCATATTTATATATTGCCCAGCAATAAAATGCTCATTGCCAACGATGGTGTGCTAGAATTGAGTGCTAGAATTACAAAAAAAAATGAACCCAATCATCCCATAGATGTTTTTTTTACATCGTTAGCCATAATTCATCAAACACATGCTATAGGAGTTGTACTATCTGGTACTGGCACCGATGGAACCAAAGGTTTGAAGGCCATAAAAGAATATGGCGGAACTACTTTTGCCCAAGATGAAGAATCTGCCGATTATGATGGTATGCCAAATAGTGCAGTAAATGCTGGTGTAGTGGATTTTGTGCTTCCTGCTGAGAATATTCCTGAAAAAATACTTAATTTAAGTGCGAATAATGGTAAAACCATCACTAATCAAAATACATTGCCACAAAATGATATTGTTTTCAAACAAATCATTTCATTGCTTCGTGTTCGGAAAGGGACAGATTTTACTTATTACAAACAAACCACAGTGCACAGAAGAATTTTTCGAAGAATGGCACTCAACAAAAATGAAAATCCTTCTAGTTATTTGGCTTTTCTAAGAGAAAATAAAGCTGAACAAGATTGTTTGTATCAAGATTTACTAATTCAAGTGACTTCATTTTTTAGAGATCCTAAAGTTTTTGATAATTTATGCCACTCTGTTTTTCCACATATATTAAAAAATAAAACTTCAACAGACAACATTCGGGTTTGGGTTGCAGGTTGTAGTACCGGACAAGAAGCGTATTCTATAGCCATTTGTTTAAAAGAATTTTTAGGCAATAAAGGTTTTTCTGGCGAAAGAGGTGTGCGTATTTTTGCATCAGACCTGAGTGATTCTGCCATTATTAAAGCCCGTATCGGCATATATTCTGAAAATGATATTGCAGATATTTCTGAGGAACGATTGACAGCTTTTTTTATTAAAAAAAATAACACTTATCAAATAAATAAAGAAATTAGAGATAGTTGCGTTTTTACAACGCACAATTTTCTAAAAGACCCGCCATTTAGTAAAGTAGATTTTATTAGTTGCCGAAATGTGTTAATTTACATGGAGCCTTATCTACAAAAAAAAGCACTTACCACATTTCATTATGCATTAAATCCAAATGGTTTTTTATTATTAGGTAAATCTGAAACTATAAGTAGCGTGCCTGGATATTTTGCCGCCGCTGCAAAACATGACAAATTATTTAGTAAAAAAAATATACAAAATAAAATTGCTTATGCTGCTCCTCAATTTCTTGGCGCGAGCTATGAATTCAATACTAATAACAAAGCTAAAAATATGCAAACCGATTTTCAGAAAACTGCCGATGATATTATTTTAAATAATTATACCCCATCTGGTGTGGTTGTTAATGAAGCCATGGATATTGTACATTTTAGAGGTAAAACCAATAATTATTTAGAACAATCATCTGGAAAACCAACCCACAACTTATTGCAAATGGCCAAAAGTGGCTTGGCATTTGAGTTGCGAAATATTTTGCACAAAGCCAAGAAAGTAAAAACGCCTGTGATTAAGGAAAATATTCCCATTCAAATAAAAGACGAACAACATATCATTTCTATTGAAGCCATACTTTTGCCCAATATTGTGGAACCTCATTTTTTGGTTTTGTTTCATGAAAAAATGCAAATTAAAACGGATCATGAATCATCGGATGTGAAGTTTTCAAAATCGTCTGTCGCTCAAAATAATATAAAAGATTTAAGAATATTGCAATTGGAGCAAGAATTATTGCAAAATCGAGAAGATATGCGTTCCATAACCGAAGACCAGGAAGCTATAAACGAAGAATTACAAAGTGCCAATGAAGAATTGCTTAGCGGAAGCGAAGAATTGCAAAGTTTAAACGAAGAATTGGAAAGTAGCCGAGAAGAATTGCAAAGTACAAACGAGGAATTGATGGTTGTTAATCATGAAATGATTGGTTTAAACGACATTGTGGTAGAATCTAGAAACTATGCAGAAGCCATTATTGCCAATATACCTCTACCATTATTGATACTTGATGAAAATTTGAGAGTCCAAAAAGCAAATACCGCTTTTTATAAAACATTTCA